>JAUILM010000400.1 GCA_030432855.1 Bacteroidia bacterium | reverse complement strand
CCTGACGTATTTTCTGATCTCGGACTGAGATTGGGCTGGGGACTTACAGGTAACCAGGAAATTCCTCATAACTTATATACACAACGTGAGCGATATGGAAACTTTGATATTGGAGATAACGGAACAGACATAAATGGCGGTGGTCTTTCCACTGTTGCTTTTGCTAATCCGGATCTGAAGTGGGAATCAACTGCGCAGTATAATGTGGGTCTTGACTTTGGATTCAATAATAACAGGATCTCGGGATCAATCGATTATTACTACAAAAACACCAATGATCTGCTCATTCAGGTGACTGCTGCCCAGCCTGCTGTACAGCCATTTATTTGGACCAATCTTGACGCCGATGTGATCAACAAAGGTATCGAGGTAGCCATGAATTTTGTCCTGGCCGATAAATCCAAATTTGATTGGAGTATCTCTGCCAATGCAGCCTTCAATGATAACGTGGTGGAAAACTGTAATTGCCTGATCAATACCGGAGCCATCAATGGACAGGGTCTAACGGGTGCATTTGCACAGCGAATCGCAGATAACCAGCCACTCTTTGCTTATTTCCTAAGGGTATTTGGTGGGTTTGATAGTGAAGGAAACTCAATATACCCAGAGGGTGATGTGCAGCAGTTCACCGATGACAGCCCGCTTCCTACTGTGAACGCTGGCCTGAGTAGTTCCATGCGCTTTGGAAACTTTGACTTCAACTTCTTTTTTAATGGACAGTTTGGTCATACCATCTACAGTAATACAGCCAACGCTTATTTCACAGCGGGATCACTTGCTAACGGACGAAACGTCACTAAAGACGTGGTTGGAAACGGTGAAGGAAGATTAAATGCTCCCGACGTCTCGACGCGATTTTTGGAGAAAGGTGATTTCGTCAGACTGCAAAACGTATCACTGGGTTATAATGTACCGGTGCAAAACAGTAATGTTTTTTCCAGGGTACGACTATATCTGACGGGTCAAAACTTATTTGTCATCACGGGGTATTCCGGACAGGATCCGGAGGTTAATACCAGCAAACCTATTAATGGGGTGCCTTCCTTTGGAATTGATTTTACCACCTATCCAAGAGCAAGAACCTTCACTTTAGGTGCAAATGTTTCTTTCTAAATCGTGATAAAAACAATGATTATGAAACAAAGAAAAAATCAAAATATACACTCGCTGCTGGGATTAATCCTGTCCCTGGCTCTTTTTGCAGCTTGTACAGATTTGTCTGTGCAGGAAATTGATTCAACCATTGTGGAGTCAACAGAAGGAGCGGCTACCGGTGATCCCACGGAATTATTATCATCTGCTTATCAGGACCTTGGTACGTTTACAGATCAGGCCAATATTTATGCCCTGGGAGTCCATCCGACGGATGAAATGCTACCTCCTACGAGGGGAGTAGACTGGGGTGACAACGGAGTCTGGAGGACCTTGCATGCCCACACCTGGGATGCAACCCATTCATGGATATTGAATGCCTGGAACCAGCTGAATTCAAGAGCATTTAAATGTAACCAGATATTGGCCTCCAATCCAGATGCTGTGCAGGCTGCAGAGGCAAAATTTCTGAGAGCATTATACATGTCATATGTAGTGGACTATTGGGGTCAGGTGCCTTTTCGGGAGGCGAATGAGGGGGCTGATGTTGATCCTCGGGTCATGAGCAGGACAGAGGCATTTGATTTCATTATCAAGGACCTCACAGAGGCATTGCCGGATTTACCAGCGACAGGTCCTTCGGCATCGAATCCAACGGCTTCAAAAGCAGCAGCCAATTTGTTATTGACCCGAATGTATCTGAATAGGGCTGTTTATACTGCGTCAGATGCAACCGGACCTTATAGCTTCGATGCTGCCGACATGAATAAAGTAATTGAGGCCGCCGATGCGATCACAGCGGATGGTTATGCATTAGAGTCCAATTATTTTGACAACTGGACGGGTAATGCTGCCAGTGAAGTGATTCTATCTACCTCAGAGGGATCTCCTCAAAATCGTTGGATGATGACTTTACATTATAGTCAAAATCCAAGTGGTTGGAATGGTTTTACAACACTTGCCGATTTCTATGCTAAGTTTGAAGATGGGGATCAGCGAAAAGGTTCACCAGCAAAAGCGGACGGATCAGAATTTTCGGGCATAGGTCTCGGCTTTCTGATTGGTCAGCAGTATGATGATGATGGCAATGAAGTCATTGATAGTCGTTCACAACTGCCTTTAGTATTTACTCCTGATGTTCCATTGGCAGGTGCTGCCACAGAAAAGGGAATCCGAGCCATAAAATATCATCCGGCAACAGCTAATGACTACATTCTGATGCGGTACGGTGAAGCACTAATGAATAAGGCGGAAGCGATCATGCGAGGAGGAAATAGTAGTGAGTCAGCAGTAGACATCGTAAATATGGTACGCGAAGCAAGAGGAGCGGCTCCCGTGGCCTCTGTTGGAGAAATGGATATGCTAGACGAAAGAGGTAGGGAATTATACTGGGAAGGTTTTCGTCGATCTGATCAGATTCGTTTTGGCACTTTCACCATGACATGGGATGAGAAGACAACGACTGAGGCACATCGGGTACTATATCCGATTCCTCAGCAGGCACTTGACTCCAATCCAAATCTTGAACAAAATCCAGGCTATTAGTTTTAGTAAAATGTGTTCTCAAGAAGGCTGTTTTCGGACAGCCTTTTTTTCACATGAGTTAGCAAAAAAATTAAGTACACAAATCCAACCTTGATCTGAACAGTCAAGACGTAAGCTGTGATATGAATGTATATTGCAGCTTATTTTACCTGCTAATATTTCTTTCTGACTGTTTCATTTTACATGGAAAGTTAAACTGAAAAATACTCTATGAAAGCATCAAGGTAGCAGGTAGGTGCCCTCCCCGAACATCAGGATTCCTGCCTGGTGTTTCGGGGAGTAGGTATTTTGGTACAACGGTGATCTTTTATGTAATTTAGAAAGAGGCGTACTGGAATTTATGAATAAACTATTGAGTATAGTATCCTTGTTCTTTCTGACTTTATTGCTGGGAGGTTGTCGGCAGAGTCCCAATGCCGATTCTTCAGCACGGCCAGACTTTGAAAGATTGCCTGCATCCACTACAGGTATCGACTTTATAAATGCAGTAGAAAACCGGGAAGACTTCAATATTTTTAGTTATCGAAATTTTTATAATGGGGGTGGTGTAGCTATTGGAGATATAAATAATGATGGCCTACCGGATATTTTCTTTACAGCCAATATGGGTTCTAATAAATTATATCTGAACAAAGGTGATTTAACCTTTGAAGATATAACTGAGACTGCTGGTGTTGGCCTCCCTGATCAATGGAGCACAGGAGTGACTATGGTAGATATAAATGGAGATCAATGGCTCGATATTTACGTATGTAACGCTGGATTTCAAAAAGGAGTGGGGCAACAAAACGCTCTCTTTATTAATAATGGAGACCTCACATTTACTGATAAATCTGCTGAATATGGATTAGATGATAACGGTTACACAACCCATGCCGACGGAGACCTTGACGCATATATTCTGAATAATAGTTTCATACCCGTCAATACACTAAACTATAGTAATAAAAGAGATCTGAAGGCTGAAGACTGGCCAGTCCGGGATTTTGTAAAAGGTGGGGGAGATAAGTTGATGAGAAATGATGGTGGGATATTTATGGATGTCACCACAGATGCAGGCATATACAGTAGTCTGATTGGATTTGGTCTGGGGATTACGGTGGGAGACGTCAACGGAGATATGCTGCCTGACATGTATATTTCGAATGATTTTTTTGAGAGAGATTATCTCTACATCAATAGGGGAGACGGTACTTTTTCAGAGGAAATTGAAGCCTGGATGCCTCACCTCAGTCTTTCTTCGATGGGGGCGGATATGGCCGATATTAATAATGACGGCTATCCAGAAATATTTGTGACTGAGATGCTGCCTGATGATCCTCTGAGAGTTAAAACTAAGGTGGCGTTTGAAAATTATAGTCTGTATGATCAAAAACTTCGACGCGGGTTTTATCATCAGTACATGCACAATACGCTGCAATTAAATAATACTAATAGCACTTTTAGCGATATCGCCTGGTATAGCGGTACCGCGGCGAGTGACTGGAGCTGGGGAGCCTTGTTTTTCGATGGAAATAATGATGGATTGACAGACATATACGTGTGCAATGGGGTCTACAGGGATGTCACCGATCAGGACTTTATCGATTTCTTTGCGAATGATATCGTACAACAGATGGTCATGACCGGTGAAAAGGAAGAGATGTCTGAAGTCATCAATAAGATGCCTTCAAATGCACAGGTAAATAAATATTTTAAAAACAATGGAAACCTCACATTCGATGATATAGCCAGCAATAATGGGTTGGGAGATCCTTCATTTTCGAATGGTGCAGCATATGGAGATTTAGATCTCGATGGGGATTTGGACCTAGTTGTCAATAATTTAAATCAGGAAGCTTTTGTATTTAAGAATTTATCTCGTGAGAATACGAACCATCATTTTATTGCTGTCAATTTAGTAGGGACAAAATCCAATAGTTTTGCTATTGGTACTAAAGTGTTTCTGTATCGTGATGATCAGGTGCAAAATGTACAGGCAATTCCTTCCAGAGGTTTTCAATCATCTATGGACTATAGGATAACTATGGGATTGGGAAATGCTGCATCGATAGATTCAATGGTGATTATATGGCCGGATATGCAACGGTCAGTAGCGTTTAATCCAGCAATAGATACTGTTCATACTATTTCCTGGAAGGAAGCTGAAGTTCAAAGGAAAAGTCAGATTTCTGATGTCGTGTTCTTTGAAGAATTAGAGGTCCCGTTTGATACAGTGAAAGAAGATGCTCATGTAGATTTCTATTACGAAGGATTAATCATGCGGCGAACGTCCAGAGAAGGTCCCGCAATCTCAGTCGCTGATCTCAATGGTGATGGAAGAGAGGATCTTTTTGTAGGAGGGCCAGCAGGACAGCCTGCCAGACTTTACTTCCGATTGCAAGAAGGATGGGAAAAGAGAATTGAGGACGTTTTTGTTAAGGATCGTATTCATGAAGATACCGAAGCCTTATTTTTTGATATGGATAGAGATGGTGATCAGGACCTCTTTGTGGGGTCGGGAGGCAATCATCAACGGGCCGGGTCTCCGGTATTCCAGGACAGGATGTATGAAAATGACGGAAATGGTAATTTTCGGGAGTCGTTTCCCTTTCCCGTAGGTGGTCTAAATACGTCCGCAGCTTTACCTCTGGACCTGGACGGAGATAGTGATCTGGACCTTATAGTGACCAGTCGTAGTATACCTCAGCAGTATGGTAGCATACCTCCCTGTTTTGTTCTCCGAAACGATGGCACCGGGCAGTTTAGGGATGTAACAAAAGCCGTAGCCCCTGATTTGACAGACCTGGGTATGATCACTGATATTGAGAAGGGTGATTTAGATGGAGATGGGAATGATGAAATAGTGTTTGTCGGTGAGTGGATGGCACCTGCGATTTTTACATTAACGGATGGAAGACTCGTGGATTTTGAAAGTACGCTGACAAATTATCCAGGATGGTATTATGATGTGCATTTGGAAGATCTAAATGGTGACAATCGACTGGATATGATTCTGGGAAATCGTGGGGAAAACTTCTATTTCACGGCTTCTGAACATGCACCTGCCAGGCTCTGGTTACATGATTTTGACAGTAATGGTGATCTTGATAAAATTATCACTCAAAGTATTGATGGTAAGGATATGCCGCTACCCATGAAGCGGGAGTTAACGGCGCAGATACCGGGACTAAAGAAGGAAAATTTACGACACGA
>JAUILM010000399.1 GCA_030432855.1 Bacteroidia bacterium | reverse complement strand
CCGGACTCAGAGTTAGATAATGCCCTAAAGCTGCGCCCTCCGAGATGAATGCCACGCTTTCCATCTCCCATGTGTCTATCCTGATCAGCTGAAGGGTGAGAAATCAACAAAAAGCGCAGGTTTTCCTGACCATCGTTTTGAATGCTGTGGGTGATACCAGGCTGCACATCAAATCCATCTCCGGAATGCACGATGATGGATCTATCATCCTCCCGGAAAGTTGCAACACCCTCAAGAACGAAAAAAAACTGCCGGGCTATCAAGTGAAAATGGGTACTTTCCATGGTGCCTGGTGGCATAAGTTCCTCTTTGATCGTCAGTTGATCTGTATCCAGCAGAACCCAGGCCTTACAAACTTCAGCCCAAACCTTTGTTGGCACTGATTCTCTTCTAATTATTGCCATACTGTTTTAAATTTTAGCCAGCATAAAATGTACATTCTTTTCAAAGAACTGAGGAAACCACCAGTCCCTATATGCATCCGGGATTTCAATATCAGCACTCTTGTTTTTGAGAATTTTACCTTTTAAATTTTGTGCAACCTTTTCAACGGCTTCTACATAATTGACCATTTCGGGAATGGCATTTACATCAGAAATCGGCCCATGTCCAGGTAGACAACAGGCTGGGGCTATCTCAATCATCTCTCGAAGCTGATTTTTTAATCCCCGGATGTCCCCATCGGAGAAATAAGGGTGCATGCCTGCATGCACAAGGTCGCTTGCGAATAATATATTCTGACCCGGAATGTACGCGATAAGATCATTAGCGGTATGAGCGGGTCCAGTGGGCACCAGGTGTACTTCATGGAATGATCCAGAAATAACTCTCGTCTCGTTGATCACGGAGTTGGGGTATCGCAACTCGAATCTGGAATCCGTATCAGCCATTTCCTCAAAGAAAGGTAACCACATAATTTTCTCCTGATAGGAGCGATCCTCTCTCGACCCTGCGTAGTTTTCCACATCGTTTTTTAAACTGCTCCAGTGTCTTAGCACCTCGTCACGATTATTCAATTCGACTGGAATATTTTCCTCCATAAGCCGTAAGGTTTCCCTGGTTGATATGATTTCTACTTCATCTGAAAACACCTGGTTACCTCTTATATGATCGCTATGCCAGTGACTATTAATCACATACTTGATCGGGGGAAGGTTATACTGTGAACAATAGTCGACCAACACTTTGGCAACATTAGGTGACATGAACGCATCGAAAATAAGCGTCTCTTCACCCAGATTTACCACACCTACATTGCATATGGCACTGCCTCCCAGTCTGTGAATGCATGCAAACACACCATCAACAATTTCAATAAAATCAAAGTGCTTGTTGCTTTCAACTGTGCGAAAATGACCAAAAATATCCCCCATATAGAATCTTAAGTTTCCTTTACTTTGTCAGAAGAAATAAATCTAATAATTGATATAAACATGGCCAGGCAAATCATTGAGGTAACTGTGAAAAACCATTTGATCTCTCATGGATACGATAACAACAATAAAGAGATCCTGGAAGAAGTTCAGTCTGAAAACTGGAGCAAAAAGGCGATTCGTGCAGACCGAATTCAATCTATTGGTGAAAAGTATATCTTGACTACCTATGCACACAACCGTTGGATATACTGGGAATATCAGGAATCCTATCAGGACATAGTACAGCAGCTGAATGACTAGTGATGAAGTCACCTGGCAGCATACTTTCGTTTTATCTCCTTATAGCACTATTTGAACTGCTAGCCATTCAGATGGGATGGGTTGAGTTGAGGCACTTTTCAAAACCTCTCCTCATGCCAGTACTCGCCTATTTCGCGTGGAACAAAGCCGGAAGCTCAACACCCTTTCTATTGGCTGGACTTTTTTTCTCATGGATAGGTGATGTAGCTCTCATGTATGATCATCTTCGCCCATTCTATTTTATCATAGGTCTCGGAGCCTTTCTTGTAGCACATATACTCTACATCATTTCCTACCTAAAAGCTTCGCAGAAATCATCTTCGCAACGAAACTTTGTCTGGGTTGTCATTGGATCGATAGGAGTTCTGTCTTATGGAGCCATATTGCTCTACTACCTATCACCTACGTTAGGCGCACTCAAGGCACCCGTTCACCTATATGCAGGTATATTAGTTCTGATGGTTTTGGTGGCTCTATCACGCTTTGGAAAAACGAATTCTTTGAGCTACTGGCAGGTCTTATCCGGCGCTATATTATTCATGATCTCTGATTCCATATTAGCTATCAACAAATTTGCCACACCTGTATATGCCTCGGGAATTTTTATCATGTCGACCTATATACTTGCACAGTACCTAATCGTCAAGGGGATCACCCATCACGCCAATTAAAATAATATCCCTACTTTTGCAGGTGCTCTATTTCAAACAACTTTACCGAAGACTCATTTTCAGGTTGAGTGCTTCCAATCACTTTCTATATTTATTTTTCTACAAATACCTGTATGTACCTCGCAGAAACAGCATTAGTGCTTTCCTGGACGAATATTCCCGCAACATAGAGGATTTTAAGGTAATACAAATTGGTGCGAACGATGGTATCACCCATGATCCAATACATAAGTATATCAAAAGAGATGGCTGGTCCGGTGTACTCTTAGAGCCTCAAACGAGCGTCTATCAAAAATATCTAAAACCTATCTATCATCTGGATGATGGGATCACCACACTCAATGCAGCGCTGGGCCGCCATACCGGTATGGGAAAAATCTATAAAATTGGATTTAGCGACGCAAGATGGGCATCCGGGCTCACCAGTTTTAATCGTAAGGTTTTGGAAAAAGCATTTACATCGGGACATGTAGCCAGGCAACTTGAAAAGGAAAACAAAGTGATTCCGGCGGATAAAAGCACACATATAGTGCAAGAAGATATTTCAATCATTTGTCCAGACACGCTGATGAAAAGTCATGGAATGGAAAGGGTGGATTTACTTCAAATTGACACAGAAGGATTCGACTTTGAAATAATAAAAATATTTGATGTAGGCCTGAGAAAGCCTGGGGCGATTATTTATGAAAACATGCACCTATCAGATGAAGACCAGACATCATGCACCAGTCATTTAGAAAAGCATCAGTATTTAGTACGAGATTTTGGAGGAAATACACTGGCTGTGCATAAGCAAAATGCCATTCTGCAAGAAATAGAGTTATGATCTCTCTATTCTGACAACCCTGAATTATACCCCCATTAGTAGCTAGTCTCATCAAGTCTCACTTTACCTCTAAAAGTACGATACACGAAAAAGGTATATGCCGCTACCAGGGGCGCACCAATAGCCACAAATCCCATCATTATTCGTAAGGTCCTGGTAGATGAAGCTGCATCATAGATAGTCATGTTAAAATCATGGCTAAGTGAAGACCACAATATTACCGGATATAATTCCAGTGCAATGACAATTAGAAAAAAAGCGATAGATAGAGCGGAAAATATAAATGATCCAAAATAATTTGACTTGGAAAGAAGACGTGGAATATTGGCTATACTTAGTACCCCTAACAAGGGTACGAGAAAAAGTACCGGGCTTTCTTTAAATCGATCGGAAAGATGAGGAATATAGATGAGTGTATATAGAGTCACAACAGAAAAAAGAACTACAAAGCCTATCAAAGCCCGCTTAGTTAACTGACCAATACGATCAAATAATTTTCCTTCAGTTTTCATCAATAAATAGATCCCTCCGTGCATCATAAATAAAGCGACCGTTGTAGCCCCAACCAATAATGCAAAGGGATTAAGGACCTCAAGTAGTGATATGTGGATGACGCCCTCTTCATCAAGAGGTAGCCCCTTCAGGACATTGCCCAGCACTACCCCAAGCAGAAAAGCCAGCATTACGCTGGAAATACAGTAGGTCCGGTCCCAGGACTTTCTCCACCATAACATAGGTTCCTTGCTCCGAAATTCGATCGATATTGCCCGAAGAATCAAGAAAAACAAGAAAAGCATGAACGGTAAGTAAAGAGCAGAAAAGAGACTGGCATATACCACTGGAAAACCTGCAAATAAAGCACCACCTCCGATCACCAACCAAACTTCATTTCCATCCCACACCGGACCAACAGCGTTCAATGCAATCCTTCGACTACCTTCCTTCCTAAAAAACAAGTGCCATGCTCCTGCACCAAAATCAAAGCCATCCAGAATGGCATAGCCTGTAAATAGTCCACCAATTACGATGAACCACCAGGTTGGATAATCAATGCCCAAAAAGGTCTCCATTATAATTATTTCGGTTTACTTAGAAATGACGAACTGATATTTCGCTGTAGATTTCGCTCATCAATCATTGGTTTATAGTATGGACCATGTTTAATTTTCTTGTGCAGCAGATATATGAATAGAAGAAATAAAATGGAATATATGAGAAAGAACATGATGAGTGATGTAAGGACCTGACCAGCCGTCACAGCTCTTGACAAGGCATCAGAAGTTCTCAAGAGACCATATACAACCCAGGGCTGCCTACCCATTTCTGCGGCAAACCAACCAAATTGATTTGCCATCTGGGGTAAGATCACCGCAAACACAAAGATCCAAAGCAACCATTTTTTTTGAAATAAACTACCCTTCCACAGGTAATATACACCCAGAATGCTCAAAGCAATCAGTGCCATACCAATAGCTACCATTAGATGGTAGAATTGGAAAATAGCATTGACCTGGGAAGGTCTGTCTGACTCGGGAAATGACTCCAGTCCCTGAACAGGTTCAGTAAAATCACCGTGTAGGAGAAACGATAATCCTCCAGGGACTCCTAACCCTGTCACTGTCTGACTTTCCTTATCAACCCAACCAAAAAGGTACATATCGGCAGGCCCTTCTTCAGAAAAATGACCTTCCAGTGCTGCAAGTTTTGCCGGCTGATTTTCAGCAACACCCATCGCGGAGTCATGACCCAGAAACAATTGGCTAATCGAAAACAACATGGCCGTGATCAATGCGATTCCAAATGCCTTCTTGCTTATTTCAACATGCTTCCCTTTCAACAAATAGAAGGCATGCACACTGAGTACCAGGAACGCACCTGCCAGAAATGCACCCACCCATACGTGCAATAAACGGTCTACACTAGAGGGGTTAAATACCATAGCCCAAAAATCCGTGATCTCTGCTCTGGCATTCAGGCCTTCTCCTACGATGTGATAGCCTGCCGGTGTTTGCTGCCAACTGTTGGCCACTACAATCCAAACCGCTGAAAATAGTGAACCCAGAAAAACACCTACCGTGGCAATAAAATGCACTATGGGTTTGACACGATTCCAGCCAAATAGCAGAACCCCAAGAAAGCCACTCTCCAATGCAAAAGCGAAGATACCCTCAGCAGCCAGTGCACTTCCGAAGACATCACCAACATATCGGGAGTAGGTGGCCCAATTAGTCCCAAACTCAAACTCCATTACGATACCGGTAGCTACTCCAATACCAAAAGTCAATGCAAATATCTTTGTCCAAAATCTTGCAAGGGTTTCATACTGCTTATTTCCAGTCTTGAGAAAGAGACCTTCGAAAATAACCATCAACAATCCCAAACCAATACTAAGAGGCGGATAGATGTAGTGAAATGCAACCGTAAAAGCGAACTGAATTCTAGATAAAATTTCTACATCCATGGAAAAAGAAATTTACATTAAAGACTCTTCTTCACTAACATTTTAACCGCATAAAAGATTAGTAAAATCAGTCAAAAAAAACAGCAGTCCTGTCCAAAGACAAAACTGCTGCATTGCCATGATAAATCAAATACTTATAAAGACTTTCGAGCCAAATAAAAGTCCACTTTTTCACATGAATCATCAGCCAGCCTGGCCT
>JAUILM010000398.1 GCA_030432855.1 Bacteroidia bacterium | reverse complement strand
GTATGTTGGGCTATTTACCTCAGGATTTTACGTTTTTCTCTAACCTTAAAACCTATGAATTTCTCGATTATGCGGCCCGATTAGCGGGTATGAACAGCCGGCGAAAGCGTAATGAGGCAGTCGACCGGTTATTGGAAGATGTCGGACTTTTTGATGTGCGGAGCCGAAAAGCCGGCAAACTTTCCGGGGGCATGAAGCGGCGGTTGGGGATCGCTCAGGCATTGATCAATGATCCCAAAATTATCATTGTTGATGAACCCACTACGGGTCTCGATCCGGAAGAGAGAATCCGATTTCGTAACCTATTGGCTCGATTGGGCTCGCAGGACGTCAGCATCATCCTCTCTACGCATATTGTGGCGGACATTTCCAGTATGTGCGAGCATATGGCGCTTTTGAATAAGGGGCAGATTGCGTTCTCCGGACCACCGGATGAGCTGGTGCGGCAGGCAAAAGGTCATGTCTGGTCCATTTATGCCAGCGAAAAGGAATATTTGGAAGTCAATCAAAAATATGAAGTAGTCGCTACTGTGATGATGAAGGAAGGCTGGAAGATCACGGTGGTAGCGGATGAGGTGGTTGGATATGAGGCCGAACCCATACAACCCAATCTTGAGCATGCATATGTCTATTTTGTCGAACACACTTTAAAAAAGATCGAAGCTTAAAGCCAGCATATCGCTGAAGACTTTACGTAAATTGAAATGCCCGGTACTTTATTTACCATAGCGAAATACGAGCGAAAAATCCTCCTGCGAAGTTGGTTCTTTCGAATATTCTCAGCATTGACACTTTTTATGCTCTTTGTATTTCATATGGCTGAAATATCAGAAGTGGGCAATCGAAATTGGATTTTTCGAGCCGTCCCCTCGAATATACCGTATGCTACTATATTTATTTTAAATATCGGACAGGCGGTTATTGCTGTTTTTCTGTCTTGCGAATTTATTAAGAGAGACAGTAAGCAGGATACTACAGAAGTCTTTTATGTGCGCTCCATGAGTAACGCGAGTTATGTTCTGGGAAAATCGTGGAGTATTTTATCCATTTTCCTTCTGGTGAATGTAGTAGCACTGCTGCTGAGCCTGGTGTTTAATGCGCTGGCAAAAAACACCTATATCGATTGGCATGCATTTCTATATTATCCCCTGTTGATCTCCGTTCCAACATTGGTATTCATCGTCGGCTTATCTTCTTTTGTGATGAGTATTGTACGCAACCAGGCATTGACATTTGTGTTGCTGATAGGTTACATTCTTTCCAGTTTAATATATCTGAAGAGTTCATATAATTACCTCTTCGATTATATGACGTTTTACCTGCCCATGTTTCATTCCCAAATCACTGGTTTTGGAGACTGGGAGACGATATGGACACTGCGAGGTATGTATACGTGTTTTGGGCTCGGCTTTATCTTTATATCCATTCTTTTATTGAAGAGGCTCCGACAGTCATGGATTCATAATACGCTATCGGCGATTTTCGCCGTAGGATTTGTAGGAGCAGGCATGTATTTGGGATACCTTCATGTAGATCGATTCAATACGAGTGTTGAAACGCCAGAACGAATGATTGCTTTAAATAATGAGCACCTATCTTTCGCTCAGATGGATATTAACGATCATAAAATATTGCTTACACAAGGTGAGGATGAAATACGAGTTGAGGCCACAATATCCGGGGTAAGTAAAACGGACAGTGACCAATTCGTTTTTAATTTGAATCCGGGTTTAGATGTGCATACGATCACGGCATTTGGTGAGCCAGTAGCATTTGACCGGAAGTTGCATCTGCTGTTTGTGAAATTTGATTCCATAATTCCTGCCGGTAAGGATATTAATTTGCAGGTAAATTATTCCGGGGACATTGATTTGAATGCAATGTTCATAGATGTAGACCCTAAGCATAAATTCGAGCGGCCCGATGATTATTTATTTGACATTGGTCGGACATATGCCTATATGGAGCCTGACTTTTTATTGCTGACTCCCGAGGCGCAGTGGTATCTGCAATCCGGTGTAGGATACAGTACAGAAAGTGCATCCTGGTTTCGCAAAGACTTTATCAATTATTCATTGGTCGTTAAGACCCTTCCTGGTCTGGTTCCGGTTTCGATCGGGGAGTGTCGTGAGACTTCTGAAGACAACTATACATTTGATTTTGATCATGCCTTGCCCCAGTTGTCAATTTCCATCGGACATTACGAGAAGAAGAGTCTAATAGTTGACAGCCTGGAGTTCTCGGTGTATCATATAGAAGGGCATGATTATTTTAATGATGCATTTGCTGATATCCGGGATACCTTACCGTCAATTATCCTGGAGCGTTTACGTGATTTTGAACGCAAGTCGGATTTGAAATACCCCTTTGCTGAATTTTCAATTGTAGAAGTTCCGGGAAATTTTAAATCATACGATCGTACCTGGACTTCTGTTCATCAAAATAATCAACCTGGGCTATTGTACTTTCCGGAAAAGGGACTGGTCAGTAGAAGGAACGATTTCAATGGGTCAGTAAAAAGGCAACGAAACTGGCGAAATAATAGAAGCAAGACACCTGAGGAAATGCAAATCATGGTGTTAAATCAATTTTTAGATCAATTTTATCGATTTAAGATTGTACATACTAACTCCACTATTCAAGGTACTGTTATCAATGAAACCATCAATCCATTCTACCAGTTTGTGCAATTTTATGAAATGTGCAATAATCTGGATTCGGAACGTTGGCCGGTGCTGAATCGGGTGTTTGAATCCTATCTCAGAGGTGTGGAAAATGAAGGGCCGGATTGGGTTCGGCGAAATAGTGGATCGACACAGAATGAATTGGCAAATATGGTGCTCCAGGAAAAGACCTTCGCCGAGATACTCAACCTACAGGAAAATCAGGAGTTGATTGATAATGTCATCGAATTAAAAGGTGAGACCTTGTTTTCTTTGATACAGGCCAAGGCTAATACGGATCAGTTTCGTGAGTTTATAGGTGATTTATTGGTGGAAACACGCTTTCAGAACCTTCCCTTCGAATATTTTAATGAGAGACTGCAAAATGAATTTGGAGTAGACTTGTCAGACCATATGGATCAATGGTTTAATGAGATTCAGCTGTCCCGCTATCGGATTAGTACACCTGTTGCAGAAGTAGTATTTGCCGGCAACAAAGAAATGATCCGGGTGAGTTTTCAGGCCACTAATGAGGGATCTACGGAGGGGGTGATCAAAGTCACTCTTACCCCGGATGAAGACACAGAAAATTTACTGTATCTCGAGCCTGGTCAAACCAAGGAAGTCTATTATTTAACCACCGACGAGCCCACCGGCATCCACTTTAACACATTGAGTTCCGGAAACCTACCCAATCAAATTGAGTATTCCTTTGAACAAGTTGGTAAAAGTAATGCCAGGAATGCGGTGGCAGGAGAATCAGTCATTGCTGAACCGTTGGTACTTGTAAATAAAGGAGAGATAATTATTGACAATGAGGATCCCAATTTTGAATTTACGCATTTCGAAGAAGTAAGCCGCTTGCGAAAGTGGCTAAAACCCAATCAGGAAGAGGGCTTTAAATATAAAGGTACGAGAGTTTGGCGTCCCCCATTAAACTGGACAGCGACAACCAGTGATGAATTTTTTGGAGATTTTGTCCGGTCCGCATTTTATATAAAGGCAGGTGATGGATCTAAAGTCGCTTCATGGAATATTCCCATTGCCGAGCCGGGACAGTATGATGTCTATTACCATGTTTATAAGGATGAGTCTTTTGGATGGAATCGGGACACTCGGGGAACCTATCAGTTTACGATACCTCATCAAAATGGCACGGACCGACCTACCATCGAATTAAGTAGACAGAGTCCGACTGGATGGACATCTTTGGGAGATTATACTTTCTCGTCCGATACAGTCACTATCTCCCTGACTAATGAAACGAAACTACGAGCCATTTTTGCCGATGCGATCAAATTGGTAAAAATGGATTGATGAAATAAAATGATACAATCATGTACAGACTTACATTTATTGACTTACTAAGCCTGTTCCCTGGCGGCATGGTGGGGCTATTTCTTTTGGTCAATACTTATATTTATGCACAAACACCGATGACCTTACAGCGTGCCATGGAGATTGCGGAAGCCGGTAGTCCGTCCATCCAGCAATCCTTGCTGACGGTAGAACAGTATCAGCATAATTTGCGTGCGGAAAGAGCTTCCTTGAAATCCAGATTTTCACTTACCCTGGAGCCATTTAGTTTTAGCAACAGTCGAAGGTTTGACAATCAGTTTTCACAGTGGTTTACTAACACGGAGACTTTCTCCAGAGGCACATTTCAGGTGGAGCAGCCCATTTTAAGTACAGGGGGTACCGTGGGGTTGTACAATGTCTTCGGTTGGCGAAATAATCAAACGGCTATTGAAAACTTTAGTGAAAATTCCAATAAGGCATTTTCCAACAATCTGTACATCTCTTTCAATCAGCCACTGTTCACTTACAACCGTCGACAAATGGCATTAGATGAGCTACAGCTCAACTATGAAAATGCAAATTTAAATTATGCGATCCAGCGGTTGAATTTGGAGAAGACGATTACCAGCCAATTCTTTGATGTGTATTTGGCCCAGCTCAATTTGGATATCTCCCGTGAAGAATTAGAAAATACCTCCAATAATTACGACATCATAAAAATCAAGGTGGAGGCTAGTTTACTGGCCAGGGAAGAATTATACCAGGCGGAACTGAATTTTGCGAATGCCCAGCTATCCATTCAAGACAATGAGCTTGCCCTGGCTAACGCAGAGGAACGATTTAAACGGGAAATTGGGATGGATCTGGATGAGGACATTCAGGTGATGACAGAACTTGAGGCCGAGCCGGTTATGGTTGATTTAGAGAAGGCGGTGGATTATGCATTGAATTCACGCCTGGAACTTCGACAACGAAGAATTGAAATTGAAAAATCATTCTTTGAGTTGGAAAGGACGAAGTCCATGAATGAATTTAGAGCCGATCTTCAATTGACATTGGGAATATTTGGTGATAACGAAGTACTCAACGATATCTATCAATCTCCAACCAGTAACCCCAGTGTTGGGATTTCATTCAATCTCCCCATATGGGATTGGGGTGAAAGGAAAGAACGAATTCAGGCTGTGGAAGTCTCGATGAAGAGTCAGAGGCTGGACCTGCAACAAGATGAGCAAACGATCCGGATGGATATTCGGAGTGCTTTTCGAAGTGTTCAAACGCAGATGCCCCGAATCGAAATTGCCCGAAAGAATGTAGAAAATGCGGAGCGAACTTATGAGATCAATCTCGAAAGATATCTCAATGGGGATTTGACAGGTATAGAGCTGAATCAGTTTCAAACCCAATTGTCCAGTAAAAAAATAGAGTTAGCCCAGGCACTAATCAATTATAAAAGCCAATTGCTTGATTTGAAGATTTTGACCTTGTACGACTGGGAGAAACAGGAACCCGTTTCATTAGCCCTGGAGCGAGAATAAAGATGACATCAGAATTTAATTTAGAAAAACATTCGATTGTGAAAAACCATATATACTTGATCGCCTTCGCCTTGCTGACAATAGTAGCTTGCGATCAACAGGAGGAACAAAGCCCAAGCATTGATATCGCGGCGCCGGTCTCAGTCATTGAGATAAAACCAGATAAGCTTTCACGTTACACGATTGCCACCGGAAATGCAATGGCCGACCAGGAAATGGAAATGGTAGCCCAGCTGGGTGGAGAATTTCATTTAAAAAATCATCCGGAATATAATCGTCCCTACAAATTGGGTGATCGTGTAAAAGCGGGACAGCCGTTCATGGAAGTAAAAGACA
>JAUILM010000397.1 GCA_030432855.1 Bacteroidia bacterium | reverse complement strand
TGTCGGCAAAAGCAGATTTTATATCTGCATCCAGCTCCGTCTTGTCACCAAGTAACAGAGCGGATGCGATGGCAAACTGAGTGCTATCGGGCAGACAACTTCTCAGAACGTTTTTAGCACGTACGCGAATTTGAAAAAGATATTTCCGGAAGGACCTTTTTCCAGATGGCAATTTTTCCCAGAAGAATATATTCCCTTCGTGATATATTTCTTTGGTATGATAAAATGCTACCCGATCAAAACCACTGGGGTTTCTCAAAGGCTTTAAATTGCGTAAAGAAACCCTGGCAATCCAATAATCATACATGGCATCCTCAGCAGGCTTCATGTGCTCATCTACATAGACCAGAAGCTTACCCTGACACGGTATTGAATCTATTTGTTCTACCGATAAAACAGCCTGTCTGTTTTTGAGGGTAAGAAGTCTTACTTTGAGATAACTTTCTCCCGTCCAATACTTACTAAAATGAGTGTCCTGGTATTTGGGAAGCTGCAGCACATATAAAAAGGCTCCCAATAGAGCCATAGTAGTGAGTGCAGGCACACCTGCGAGAAAAGTCCAATCCGACGGCAGGGACTGTCGCAACGACCAGACCAAAATAAGGAGGCACACCAGCAAACCTGCCAGATAGTAAGCAGGACTCAGCGATGCATGCGCCGCCAGCAATATGCCCGATCCCACGGCCAGTGCGATACGGACCAATGGATATGTTCTGACTAGACTATGCATAGCAATACTAGTCAGTCATATACCTATACGATATATACAAGTGGATCATGGTCAAGGGGTGGTGTTAATGACGTAATATGATCTCAACAGTTAATATACGGATATTCAGGGAAAAGATCAGAATGGCCCATTCATTTTATGGGGATTACGCATACAATTGTATTTTGATTGGATCTAACTAATAAGCTATGAACAGGAGAACTTTTCTACACAATACCAGTGCTGCCAGCCTTGGATATCTTTCATTTCCGCATATCAGAAAGCAGACTACATCCTATAAAGTAGTCCTGATTGGATCGGGCTGGTGGGGTACTAATATTCTTCGTGAAGCAGTCGCCAGCAAAACAGTCGAAGTCGTAGGCATCTGTGATGTCGATCAAAGACAGTTGGAAGCTTGCTCCAAAGAAGTAGAATCATGGACTGGTAAGAAGCCACGTTGGTATACCAATTATCAGGCGTGTATTAGTCAGGCAAATCCTGACATAGCCATTGTAGCAACTCCCGACCACTGGCATGCCCTCTGTGCGATTGAAGCTATTAATGCGGGTGCGCACGTGTATGTGGAAAAACCAATAAGTCATACGATCCTGGAAGGTAAGGCCATCCTATCTGCAGCACGTACCAATGAAAGGGTCGTTCAGGTCGGCACTCATCGTCGGGTCTCACCACATAATATTTCTGCCATGGAGTTTCTGCGTAGTGGAAAGGTAGGAGATATCAGTGCTGTAAAATGCTTTGTGAACTATGGACAGGGTCCTGGCGAAGCAGCAGCCGATGAGGATGCTCCTGAAGGGCTCGATTGGAATGCCTGGATCGGTCCGGCACCCTATCAAAACTATAATCCTAAAATTCACCCCCGAGGATTTAGACAGTTCCTTGATTTTGCCAATGGCACTATTGGAGACTGGGGTATACATTGGTTTGACCAGGTATTATGGTGGACAGAAGAACGTTTTCCAACGAATATATATAGTACCGGCGGTCGACTCGTCAAACAAGACAACTCTGATGCACCTGACACACAACTGGCAGTCTATGATTTCGAGACATTCAAATTATACTGGGAACATAAACTCACAGCGCCCAATGCAAATGAATCGCACAATGTGGGTTGCTACTTCTATGGAACGGAAGGCACCCTGCACCTTGGATGGCGTGATGGATGGACCTTCTACCCTAAGCGTAAGTCAGAAAGTAAAGTGGAAGTGCCGCCACAGTTGCACGATCCTGATCAGCAAAACATCAAGGAGTTGTGGGCAGATCTAATTTATTCCATCGAAAACAAAACCCGACCTGTTTGTGATATTGAACATGGATATCTGGCAACCAACATGTCTCTACTGGCCATGATTTCGATGCAGTTGGGTAGAAACCTTCGCTGGGATGGTCAAACTATCCTGGATGACGAAGAAGCGCAAGGCATGATGAAAAGGGACTACCGGGCACCTTATATTTATCCCTCGTAGATTGAAGTTAGTACCACAGACTAGCACAAATATCATATTGCTATCCAGACCTTCGTTCTATTATTGGTCCTAAAAACTGTAAACCGTACTTTTGTACCCAGTTGAATGCTTAGATAAATTGTAGTAGTATGATGATCCGATTGCTTGTTGTGTTATCCCTGGCTGTCATGTTTGGCTGTCAGCCCAATACGGCCTATAAGGCTGAGGTGGCAGACCCCAGTTTTCTACATCGTGCACATGGAAAACTTACGGATATCATTGTTTACGATATCTTCTCTCCTCCGGTAGCGAGTAGAAACTATGTGTACTCCAGTATTGCCGCCTACGAAGTGGCGCAGCAACTGGATCCAGCCTATAAGAGTTTGGCGGGACAGGTAGGCGAACTTCCACCCGTACCCACACCTAAGGACACCTCGTTGGTAGATCTGCATATCGCCACTTTTCAGGCTTTTGCAAAAACGGGACGTACATTGATATTCTCTGAGGCTAAGATGGATGAATTTATCAACACGGTTTATGATGAATACCGTGACATGGGTGTCCCCCGTAGAGTACTGGAAGCTTCCATTGAATATGGGAATCAGGTTTCGGATCACATCCTGGCATGGTCTGCCGGAGATAATTACAAACAATCCAGGACTTTCCCAAAATTTGATGTTCGGGATGAACCGGGACGATGGCAACCCACACCTCCCGATTACATGGAAGGTATAGAACCCCATTGGAGAGAAATTCGTCCCATGGTTATCCGTTCTGCAAATCAGTTTACACCACCACTCCCCACTGACTATGACATGACCGAAGGAAGTGCGTTCTATAAGGAAACCATGGAGGTTTATGATGCCGTGAATAATTTGGATGAGGAGCGATCAGCCATTGCCCAGTTTTGGGACTGTAATCCCTATGTATCTCATCATAAGGGTCATGTGATGTTTGCCACCAAGAAAATCACTCCCGGAGGACATTGGATGGGTATCGCTCAGCTAGCAGCGGAAAAGGCAGAGGCCGGCATGGTGCAATCAGCTCTGGCATATGCCCTGACGTCCATTGGTCTTTTTGATGGTTTTATCAGTTGCTGGGATGAGAAGTACCGAAGTAATCTCATTCGGCCGGAGACGGTCATCAACAAACATATTGATGAAAACTGGGTACCTCTGCTACAGACGCCTCCATTCCCCGAATACACCAGCGGTCACAGTGTGATCTCATCGGCAGCAGCGATCATGCTTACTCATGTGTATGGTGATGGCTTTGCTTTTGAAGATTCTGTTGAACTTCCTTTTGGATTACCCGTGCGCAAGTTCGATTCATTTATCGAAGCTTCCTCTGAGGCAGCGATCAGTCGACTTTATGGAGGCATCCACTATATGCCAGCCATCGAAAACGGTGTGGCCCAGGGTCAGAAACTGGGACGATTTATCGTAAGTCAGCTGGACTACAAGTCTTAACTCGTACGAAAACATACTATAGAATAAAGCCTGGTCGAGCACCGGGCTTTTTTCTTTAGGACAATATTCTACTTTTTTTTCTGGCCTTTTTAAACCTTCACCCAACCTTCCCGTCTAATGAAACGTGTGTAATAATGAAGACGAATCCACATTTTGGAATCGTTTTAGATACATCGACCAATAGAAAACAATCGATATGGGTGGATTTACAAATTTCAGTCTTGATCCCTTTGATGGGACTTTTGACACGTCTCAGGCTGCGCACCTCCTGCGTCGGACCATGTACGGACCGACAGGTGACGATATTGAAATGGCCACTTCGCAGGGACTGGAAGCCACACTCGACATGCTTTTGGAAGAAAAGCCCGCGGTGCAGGATCCCATAAATTTTAACCTTGAAGACGATCCCAACACGCCGATTGGTGCCTCCTGGGTAGGAAAACCTTTCGATGCAGGTGTCGATAAACAAATACAAAGCCGGCAACAGTCACTGGCGGCATGGACTATTGGATTGGCTCTTGAAGAAGGAATTTCGATTCGGGAAAAAATGACACTTTTTTGGAGAAATCATTTTGTGGTCAGTGATATCAATGAAGCAAATTATTTATACACTAACATTTCCCTTTATCGCAACAACTTCCTGGGCAACTTTAAGACTCTAACGGAGGAGACTACCATCAATAGCGCCATGCTACGGTACCTGAATGGAAATCAAAATACCGATAATGCGCCCAATGAAAATTATGCCCGGGAGTTACTCGAATTATTTACCATAGGTAAAGGGCCTCTGGCGGGTGAAGATGATTACACCCACTATACCGAGCATGATATTCGTGAGATTGCAAAGATTCTGACGGGATGGCGGGACTTAGGATATTTCACCAGGGGGTTGACACCCTATAATGTCGTTTTCTTTCCTAACCGCCATGATACATCTACTAAGACGCTGAGCCATCGATTTAATAATAGTCAAATAACCAATATGGGAGACCAGGAATATAAATTCCTGATTGACATTATTTTTCAGCAGGAAGAAGTCTCGCGATTTATTGCCCGAAAGATTTATCGATGGTTCGTGTATTATGATATCACAGACGAAATTGAAATGGGTGTCATTGAACCCATGGCGAAAATACTACGAGATGCTGACTACGAGATGTATCCCATGGTGCGAGCACTACTTGCCAGCCAACATTTTTTCGATGAATATGCCAAGGGAAGCCTGATTAAGAACCCCGTTGATTTCATTGCAGGCCAGGTCAAACAACTCAATGTTGATTTTGGTGATAATATTATTTTGAAATACAACATCTGGCGACGACTCTATGAATTTTCAGCCATTTTACAAATGAATTATTTCCAACCTCCCAGTGTAGCAGGTTGGAAAGCCTATCATCAGGAACCACTATATTATCGTACCTGGATCAATGCATCGACGATCAGCAACCGGTACCTTTTGGCAGTAATTCTCATAAATGGAATTGAAGTTGGTGATCTGCGTATTCAGGCTGATTTACTGGACCTGATTAGTGAAATCGAAAGTGTGAATAATCCGGATGCACTAATAAATGGACTGGCCGAAATATTTCTCACACAGCCTCTGACTGAAAATCAGGTATCATATTTAAAATCCATTTTAATACCCGGACTTCCGGATTATGAGTGGACACTTGAATACGATGCGTACTTAAGCAATACGGATGACACCTCACTTAAGACCGCCATAGAAAACAGGCTAAAGGCACTCTTTACGGGTTTGGTGAGTCTGCCCGAATATCAGCTTAGCTAACTACGTCAATTCTTTTAATCATTTGAGACAAGAAACATGAAAAGAAGAGAATTTCTCAAATCAGGCTCTGTTTGGACACTCCCCTTAATGCTAAGTGGCATGAAGGTAGGTGTAATTGGCCAAACAAGACTTGAACATTTTCTGGATGGAGAAGATGATCGCATACTCGTTATTATTCAGCAAAATGGAGGAAATGACGGCCTTAACACCATCATCCCAATTGATCAATATGAAAACTTATCTCGTGCACGTCAAAGTCTGTTGATTCCTGAGCAGCAGATTTTATCATTGAATGAAACCACAGGTATGCACCCGGTTATGACAGACCTGCAATCGCTATTTAAGGAGGGAAATTTGAATATTATTCAAAATGTCGGATATGCCAATCAAAACAGAAGCCATTTTCGATCGACCGATATTTGGGATTCAGGCTCGACCGCCGAGG
>JAUILM010000396.1 GCA_030432855.1 Bacteroidia bacterium | reverse complement strand
CCGGGAGGTAAGGCGCATAGACCTCCGATTCCTCCTGTTCGGGACTGGATGACGGAGGTTCTGCACTCAGCGCATTAGCCACCACTTCCGCAATTGTCTCACTGTATTCCGCTTTTAAGGTCTCGATATCTTCCTGGGCAAGTTGTTCTGTTTTGAGCAGATATTGTTCGTAATGCAGAATGGGATCTCGTCTGGCCCACTTTTCCATCATTTCAGGAGGCACATATTTGGTCCCGGATGCTTCTTCATGGCCACGCATTCTGAATGTCTCACACTCAATCAGCAGTGGCCCTGGCTGATCACGTAATCTTCCCGACCACTTCTTGAGGGTGCGGTATACTTCCAGTACATTATTTCCATTGATACGCAGGCTCTTGATACCGTAACCTTTCCCTTTTTGCGATATATACTTGCAGGCAAACTGTTCCTGAATAGGAGTGCTTAGGGCATAGCCATTATTTTCTACCAGGAATATCACAGGCAATTGCCAGACCGCCGCCAGGTTCAGGGCTTCATGAAAGTCACCTTCACTGGTACCCCCTTCCCCACTAAATGCCAGGCAAATCCTGCCACTTCCTTCTAGTTGTTCAGCCAGGGCCGCACCCACAGCCAAAGGCAATTGAGCACCCAAATGAGATATCATGCCCACCAGATGATGCTCTAGGGTACCAAAATGAAAGGACCGATCTCTGCCTTGAGTATATCCGGTCTGCATACCCTGCCATTGCCCCACGAGACGATCCACCGGCAACTTTCGGGTAGTGAATACCCCCAGATTGCGGTGTAAAGGAAAGATCCAGTCGTCTTCATCCAAAGCCATGGCTGCTCCTACGGCTATGGCTTCCTGGCCAATGCCCGAAAACCATTTGCTGACTTTACCCTGCCTCAAAGCGATCAGCATCCGCTCTTCGATGGTACGGGCATACAGCATCTGTTGGTACAATGCCACCTGCACCCCAGAGCTCACATCACCCGGTTTGAATTTGATTTTTTTAGCCATCGATTTACAAACGAACGCCTCAGCAATTCTTAAATGAAGATATAGATAATGTGGAAAGGCGGCAGATCAATTTGTTTTGCCATAAAAACTATCCAGCTAAATGTCTGGATGCCATCTTGCGCTTAGGGCCACTTGGTATTCCATCTGGATATTACTAGTTCAAAATAACAGCGGGTCATCCCCTAGTTTGGTACCAAAATCACAGATTTTGACCAAACTTTCCCCTTCGAAGGGGACTTTCTTTCTCTGGTGACATGTGACTTGTCCTGAAATAGGTTTACACGAAAAGTAAACTAAAAACAGGACGAAGATGAATCAAGTAAATTTCACTTACGGATACACTAAAAAATCCCGGCACCCGGCACCTGGGACCAGGCACCTTACTCCACTATCCAAAAACCTCCGCCAGCACTTTATGTGTCTGGACATCCGCCATGCGGTCCAAATGCAGTCTGTAGAAAGCCAGCAGGTCCTCGATAATTGTCTGCCGGTGCTTGCGATCGATAGCTAGCGACTGGGATGCGTTGATATCACAGCCGATGATATGGGAGAGTATCTGGCTATTATCAGGCTCAAGAGTATACGCCGGATGCGGAAGAGGGACGAACGTGCCCTTCATCAGGTCGAAATAAGGCTGCTCTTCTGACCATTGATCATCGGGATGAAAGCCCAAATACCGGCTTAGTTGTACAAGAAAAACCAAATGCAGGTTATTGACCTTCACTTCGCCACGATCCAGCAACGTAAATGACTCTTTGATAAAGGCGAAAAGTTCAGGATTCGATTCGTGCTCCTGGATCGACTTCTGAAATACCTCTGTCATAAACAACCCAATGCTACGCCTCTGAATATCGAAGGGTATGTGTTGATAGTGATGGACGGGTCGGGCTTCTTTGATGCGGCACAGCGTACTGGTATCCTTTACATAAGCCACCACTTCCAGCCAATTCATAAGTTGGAATAAGGAAGCTGACATGCGGGCTCGTGGTTTGCGTACCCCACTCACGATGAAACTTGCCAGGCCATACTTGTCGGTATAGAGGTCCAGTATCAAACTGCTTTCACTATACTTCAAAACCTTAATGACTATACCTTCAAGTTTCGTGAGCATAAAGTCATATCTGTTTTAAAAGTCCATCCAATCAGACAATGGCTCCTGTCGGTATTTCCTTTTCGTCTCCATTCGAGCCTTTTGCCGGTCAATAATCAGTCTGGCAAGGGCCACATTGGATGGCTCATGATTTGCCGGGTCCATGGCCTTGCGGACTTTTCGCTCAGAAATATCCAGACGATAAAGCATACTCAGAAAAGATTCCATTTCAAACGCCATCAGATAGTTGATACGCTCACACAGTTGCTCAAAGAGCTCCCCATCAGGTCTGAACTCTACCCCAAAATCCTCTGTCAATAATCCTTTAATATCGTCGGCCATTTATGCGGTGACTTGGTTGTCAAGCATCGAGAGTATACTATCCATATGCTTGCGATGATTAGCTAGACGGGGCACCTTGATTTGTGATCCCACCTTACCCCTGCTTTTTAACCAACGCTCAAACGTGGAAGGAGGTGCCTCAACGATCTGCAATTCTTCCAATGCCATGCTTTGGAATCGCTTCGCCTCATAATCTGAATTGATAGACTGTAGATATTTATCCAGGGTGGTTGCAAATTTTTCGACATTATCAGGTGCCTGTTCGAATTCTATAAGCCACTGATGTCCTCCCTTGCCTTCCTCACCAAAATAAATGGGCGCCACCATATACTCCCGAATTTTCACATCATGGGCATCAGCTGCCAGACTGATAGCCTTGTCTGTGTTGGACACCATAACCTCTTCACCAAATGCATTAATAAAATGCTTTGTCCGACCCGTGATGACAATCTTGTATGGATCTGTAGAAGTAAACATCACTGTATCTCCCACCAAATAGCGCCAGAGTCCCGCATTCGTACTGATGACCATAGCATAGTTTACATCAGTTTCGACCTCATTCAGGGGAATCGCCCTGGGTGATGGACTTTCAAGCTCTTCCAGGGGTATGAACTCAAAGAAAATACCACAGTCTGTCATCAGCAAGAGGTCGTTTGACGAATAATCATTCTGACAGGCAAAATAGCCTTCAGATGCATTGTATGTCTCCTGATAGATGAAATCATCTTTGGGAATCAGCGCTTCGAATTGTGCCCGATAGGGTTCAAAATTTACACCTCCATGCAGATACACCTCCAAATTGGGCCATACCTCCAGCAGATTCGATTTGCCGGTGATCTCCAGTATTCTCCGGAAGAGGACAATGTTCCAGGTGGGTACGCCGGCAATAGATCCAATATCACGATCCCGGCTGGCAAGCTGCGCGGTCCGCTCTATCTTTTCATCCCACTTTTTCATGAAGGCCGTTTCAAAGTCTGGAGAGTAAAAGGGTCTTCCCACCAGCGGCATTTCATGTATAAGTATGGCCGAAACGTCACCAAATCGAGTCTCTGGAAAGGGTTCAAAATCATATAAGGTACCACCCACCACCAGGTTGTTGTATTCGAAAATTTTTGCTTCTGGATAGTTTTTATAAAGGATGGCAAGATTATCCCAAAAGCCCTTCACATGACAATGTTTTAGGCATTGTTTGCTGACAGGTATAAACTTACTTTTATCACTGGTGGTCCCTGATGATTTAGCGTACCACTTCACCTGCCCTGGCCATAAAACGTCCCGCTCACCATGCATCATCCGGGTGATGTCTGGTTTGATATCATCATAGGTGCATAGGGGCACCTGGTCCCGAAAGTCTTCGTACTTAGTAATTCCTCCAAACTTATGCCGTCTGCCAAACTCCGTATCCTCGGCCAGATATAGCAGATTTTCAAGCATGTCCGATTGTGTCACATGGGCATGCTGTACACTATACTCAATCTTCTTATACCTGGATTTCAGGTAGAGTTTCAAAGTACTATTGACGATACCTCTCATTAATAACCCTAATCAGCAGATTTGTGAGAAAAAAGATAGGAAATTCCTATTGTCGGTAAAACAGAATCGGCAATTGTCGTAAATCTTTCGGCCAGTTGTGCTTGAAAAATATGTACATCAAAGGTAGTCCGAGCAATCCTATCATGTAGATCAGCATGGTCGTTCTGAATTCGTCAAATGTATAAGTCCCATCTATTCGAACCCATGCGTCAATCGCAACAGCGAGCGCATTGTTGATTATATGCACTATGACAGGCACCCAAAGGTTTTTTGTGTGATAAAACAACAGACACATGAATACGCCAAAGACTCCTGCTCCCAGAAAGGACTCAAAGTGCAGTAAACCAAATATTACTGAGGATGTGACAATCGCGGTGGTCAATCCATAGCGGATGGACAGTCGTTGGAATATCAGGCCTCTAAATACAATTTCCTCCATCAGTGGAGCTAGTATCACTGCCAGTAGCACCGTAGTGATATTCAGACCCGGCGATACGCCCTCACTAAGGATAGCCTGCTCGGTGATTGTCTCGACATAGGAGGGTTGAGCCCAGGTAAGTACATAACCTATCAAACCTTCGAAACCTATTGACACAGCCACGGTCAGTAATATTACCCATAGGTATTGCTTTGGAGAAAACGGCTTGAAACGATGGTTGAAAAAGTGGGCAAAATCAAACTTCTTAGTCAGCACCATACCGGCAAACCAAAAAATCGGCAACAGAGCCAGAAGTTGCAAGATCACGGTGCCGGTTTCGGACTCGACATTACGAAAATCACCGCTGATCAGATAAAAGAAACCCAGGCAAACGGTCAACAAGCCCAACATCCAAAGTAGGAAGTAGCGAAGCACCGGTTTGTGAAACTTGGTTGACATACAGTAAATATCAACCCTTTTTTACACAAATCATGATACCAGTAGACCAATCTAGTTTGCTGATGGCCAGATCCTGTCTCGCATCCAATGTTGCTTCCAGTGCCAATGCCTTTTCTTGATGCCCTTCCGGCCAATTAGGTTGTGGCTCCATGTCATCAATGATATAAAATCCACCAGGTCGCAGCAAAGAAAGGGTAATATCCAGATGAGAATACTTTCCCGGCCACGTATCGGCAAAAATCAGATCGTAGAAGGGCTCTATGGTTTGCTGTTTCAGCCATTCAGCACCATCCTGGATAATGATTTGGATACGATGATCGCTGGCAAAACATCGTTGGGCAATGATGGGTAATTCTGGATCCAGTTCTATCGAGATCAGATGGCCCGCATCATCCATCCCATCTGCCAGCCAACAAAGGGAAAGCCCTGTACCCGTGCCCAAATCCAGTATTCGCGGTGCCGGTTTTGATATAGCAAGCGTACGCAGCAACGAGCCAATCTCTCTATCTGAAGGCATACTAAATCCCAGTTCGAGGGTATATGCCTGTATCTCTTCATAGAATTTTGGCTCAGAATGCAGGACCATTTTATTTCTTTTTCTTTTTATGGAGTGCCAGCTCCTTCTTGAGAAAGTCACCCGTCAAACTACCACGACTGCGCGCAATTTTTTCCGGCGTACCTTTGGCTACCACAGTCCCTCCTCGCCTGCCGCCCTCCGGACCAATATCGACGATATGATCGGCCACCTTGATCACATCCATATTGTGCTCAATCACCACAATCGTGTTCCCCTTATCTACCAGTCGTGTCAATACCTGAAGTAGCTGGCGAATATCTTCAAAATGCAGCCCCGTTGTCGGTTCATCCAGAATATAAAGTGTAGATCCGGTGTCACGCTTGGATAGTTCTTCTGCAAGCTTCACCCGCTGCGCCTCTCCTCCACTTAAAGTGGTAGCTTGCTGGCCCAGAGTAATATATCCCAGACCTACATCATTGATCGTCTTAAGCTTTCGATAGATCTTGGGAATGTTCTTAAAAAACTCGGCCGCCTCTCGCA
>JAUILM010000395.1 GCA_030432855.1 Bacteroidia bacterium | reverse complement strand
AGAGCAGGGGGAAATAGAGGAAGTGGCAGTGGGACGAAAAAAAGATCTTTACTACCGCTTCTCGAATTGGAACTCAAGTCGCATTACCTCGAAACTGAAAATATTGTCTCCTTTTGACAATTTTATTATTCAACGTCAGCGACTTAGTGACCTATTTAATTTCAATTATCAGATAGAGTGCTATGTGCCAAAAGACAAGAGAGTCTACGGGTATTTTTGTTTACCCATTTTATTTGGCGACAAGCTGGTAGGACGAGTTGATGCCAAGGTACACAGAAAGGAGGGCAGGCTGGAAATTCTTCAACTATTTGTAGAGGATGACGCGATGTGGACTAAAATACCTTTTGAGCATTGGAGGAAAGGTTTTTACGATTTTGCAAAACTGAATGATTGTTCGTACATCAGATCTAATCAGAAGATGCCTTTGGTACAGCAGCTTGCAGGGGATATTTATCAATAATTAACTGTTTCAAATCATTCGTCCTGGGATATTTGAATCTATGCGGAATTATCGGGAAATTCCAAGACATTATTAAACGATTTCAGGATGGCAAGAAACATTATAAGTTCAGCACCTCTTTTTCATGTTACAGATCTGAACAGATCTCTGGATTTTTATTGTGATACATTAGGATTTACCCGACCCTCGATATGGGGAAATCCACCTTCATTTGCTATGCCGGATCGGGACGGAATGATTATTATGCTGGCGGAGAAGCCAGAGTCCAACTGTAACCCGAATAATTGGGATGCGTATTTCTGGGTAAATGATGCAAAGTCATTATTCGAAGAGTTTCGTGGAAAGAATGTGGAATTTGAGTATGAACTTACCCTCCAGGAATTATATGGCAACCTGGAATTTGGGATAAAAGATCCCGATGGTTATTTTCTTGCTTTTGGTCAGAATGTTCAGGATGCTAAGGTGGCAGAAGATGCTATACAGCGTGCCCCGACTACCATTAAATTTATGTCCCCCATCCTAAGTTCAGCGGATGTGGAAAGGGATATTCGGTGGTACGACGAAAAAATGGGATTCAAGGTGGTGTATAGTAGTGCAAATTATAATGACGATGATCGACCGATAGACTACGCAGTATTAGGCCGGCAAAATTTTTATATACACTTGCAATGGCATGCGGGTACTGAAGATGACCCGGTCCATGCCGGAGCCATTCGTATTCAGGTACAAAATATCAAACCGATTTTTGAAGAGTTTGTAGCAAGGGGTACAGTGCCCAGAGAAAAGTTTAGGGAGAATACACCCTGGGAAACCAATGAATTTGGATTTTATGATCTGAATAACAATGCAATATTTTTTATGGAGGATGTTTGAGTGGTTTGGGTGTGAGTTTGGGATTGGGTGTGGATTTATGTTTGGGTGTGTTGGATGTGTGGTGTTAGAAGTCTGAAGTCAGGAGTGGAAGCCTTCGCACTCAGAGCTTCGGATTCCGGAGAGGGCTGGCGATTGCTTTTTGAAATTGTTTCAATTTGGATGTTTTTGGGAGGTATAGCCTGATCTTTTTTGTGAAAGTTGGCCTGCAAGTAATCGGCTGCCGATCATCCCCCCAAGTTTTCCGCTCTGCTGGACCCGGATTATCTCATTAGATATTCTATTACGGCCTGAAATATCTTCAAAATCGGGCACGTACGACAATTTTGATGCTCATCGTGATAAAGACCGCGCTTGCGCGTCAAAATCATCGCGGAGCACCCGATTTTTTTGATCTTTCAACCCTCATGACGAAAATCCAATGAATAACCCGGGTTTAAAACTTTGACCCCTTCAAAGTAAACTTCAAAGGGATCTTGGACATTTTCCTAATCATCCCTATCTGATTCATGCGACCGAAGCCTCTTCGTCCGTTTTAGTTCCTGAGTGATGATCCACTCTAACTGACCATTTACGCTCCTGAATTCATCAGCTGCCCATTTTTCCACCGCCTTCATGGTAGACTCATCTATTCTCAACACAAACTTCTTCTTAGGCATATATTCTGCTTATTGATGCAGGGTTCCTGCATTGACCACAGGAGTTGCTTCTTTATCAGAACAAAGGATGACCATAAGGTTACTTACCATAGCTGCTTTCTTTTCTTCATCTAGATCAATAATGGACTTTTGAGACAGTTCCTCAAGTGCCTGCTCGACCATACCTACAGCGCCTTCTACGATTTTGAAGCGTGCAGATACAATAGCTTCAGCCTGCTGACGCTTTAGCATGGCGTTTGCAATTTCTGGTGCATAAGCCAGATATCCAACCCGTGCTTCCATCACTTCAATACCTGCAATGGCCAATCGTTCGCTGAGCTCTTGCTCCAGATCATCATTGACTTGCTGAACACCAGAACGCAGTGTGATTTCCTCCTGGTCGTCATCGAAGTTGTCATAGGAATACAGACTTGATAACTTTCGGACGGCAGCATCAGTCTGCACTCGTACGAAACTCTCATATAGATCCACTTCGAAGGCAGCCTTAAAGGTGTCTGCCACTCGCCAGACCAGGATGACACTTATGAGGATCGGATTTCCCAGTTTGTCATTCACCTTCACTCGTTCGCTATCGAAGTTGCGTGCTCTTAGACTAATACTTTTCCTGGCAAAGAAGGGATTGGTCCAAAATAAACCATGACTTCTCACAGTGCCTTTATAAGCACCAAACAAGGTCAAAACGCGTGAGCCATTCGGATAAATGAAGAAGAATCCCCTAATCAACAGAGGAATGGATACGATTAGTACCATTAGCGATATGGCCTTTGCCGGACTTCCACCATCTTCCATCTGGCTAATAATGATGATAATGGATACAATGACAGCTGCCAGCACGAGTAGCATGTAGTAGCCATTGATCGGTTGATTTTTCTTTTCTTTCATGAGTGATATTATTTTGATATCATAATGTAGTCATTATGATTTGAATTTTCCTTGTGTTTCGACAAAAAATCCGGGAACATCGACAGAAGTATCTTTGCGGCGATGCCTAAAAATTTCTTCAACTGTTTGACAGGCGTTATTGTGTAAGAGATGGGGGCAAAAGAAAAGGAGAACATCTAGCATAAATCCACAAACTCCTCAAGAAGACAGGAAATTTGCTCGCGGGACCTGAAATGGACTGCGAATCAATCGTGGTATGATGTAGACAGCTTTCTAGGTCAGCATCAAATGCAAACCGGATGCTGCTACAGCTCCAATGATGGGACCCAGTATGGGAATCCAGGCATAATGCCACTGGCTACCTCCCTTTTTGGATATGGGTAGTATGGCGTGCATGATCCGTGGTCCCAGATCTCGGGCAGGATTGATGGCATATCCGGTGGTTCCTCCCAAAGAGACACCGATGACAAATACAATTAACCCCACCGGTAAGGCTCCCAGGCTTCCCAAGCCAGCAGGGGCGTCAGGGGTAGAAGCCATAAAATTAGGACCAGTGATGTAAAGCACTGAGAAGATCAGTACGAAGGTGCCGATAGCCTCCGAAAAGAAATTTGTGAAGGTGTTGGGTATTGCCGGGGAAGTGCAGAAGCTGGCACGTTTCAGATCTTCGTCCGGTGTCACTTCATAGTGGTCTCGATACATGATCCACACCATCGTAGTACCAATCATGGCACCCAGAAGCTGAGCAAAGATATAAAGCGGTACCTGGGACCAGTCAAATTTACCTGCCAGAGCCAGTCCTATTGAAACCGCAGGGTTGAGATGTGCACCACTATAATCCATCGTGACGAGCACTGCGGTGAAAACAGCAATGCCCCATCCCCAGGTTATTACTATGAATCCTGAATTATTACCTTTTGTTTGTTGTAGGACTACATTGGCAACCACTCCATTGCCCAATAAAATCAATAAAGCCGTGCCTATAAGTTCGGCGGTAAATGGAGACATAGCGTTTGTTTGGTTCTTCTCTTGAAGATAAACTTTTTGAGTAAACCAGTAAGCGCGATAGGGTTATAAAACGCCATATTGTTTCAGTGCCTTTTGCAGGCTTCTATCATCTGTGTAGTGTACTCCCTGGATCCCAATATTTGAGGCGGCCTTCACATTGCGTAGATTGTCATCGATAAACAGCGTGGAATTGGCATCCAGGTCATATCGATCCAGCATGAGATGATAAATCGCGGGGTCAGGCTTCTTCAATTTCTCTACACCCGACACTAGAATACCTTCAAACTCATGGAGAAAATCATACAGTTCGAGCGCCGTAGGAAAGGTTTCAGCTGACCAATTAGTGAGTGCAAAAATACCATACCGATCGCTGGCTATCAGCTGACGAAGGAGTCGGACATTCGAATCGATAGATCCTCCCAGCATCTTCGGCCATTGTCCATAGAACAATCTGATTTGCGATGCATACTCAGGATGCTTGTTTACTAAGATTGTCGTCCCCTCTTCCAGAGATCGGCCCCCGTCTTGTTCCTCATTCCAGGCAGGACTGCAAATTTCCGTGAGGAAATAGTCCATTTCAGTCTCACTTTCGAACACTTCAGTAAAAAGATAGCGAGGATTCCAGTCTATGAGTACTCCACCCAGATCGAAGATGATATTTTTAATATGTGCCATTTTAACTTTTGCTGATCAACAGATATAAAAAAAATGTAATATATTCAATTTTATCTCGATTTGACAGGCCTCCATTCTTAAAATGAACACGACCTGTCTTCCTGTTCGAACATTCTCTCGCCGATTTGTCTATCACAGTCAAAGTTACTGCGATATAGTAACGTTAAATACATTAAAAAATATTACAATATGTTTAAGAACTACTATCTCACTTTCATCTTGATGCTGCTCACATTGCCCGTGTTGCAGGGGCAATCCTATAAGGCCATTCTTCAAGGCAGTAATCAGCCACTTCCAGTGGTTTCGACAGCTTCGGGACTAATCACCGCGGAGCTGGTGGAAGATACTCTTTCTCTCTCTGGAGGCTTGCAAGGAATAATCTCAGGAGTTGACACTACGATTGCCGGCGGTGCCCACATTCACCAGGGTAGTGCGGGACAGAATGGTGGGGTCGAGCTCGTACTAAGGCCCACTTTATCGGATGGGCTTACTGGGGGTGTATTTGAAGTGGCTACCAATACGCTGATACTTTCGGAAGAACAGAAGGCATTGTTGGCAGAAAGGCAATTATACATTAATATCCACTCAAATGACCATAGTTCCGGTGAAATACGAGGCCAAATTGTCGATGCATCATCCGAAGTGTACACCGCTACTTTATTCGGAAGTAATCAGAATCCTTCGGTGATCACCGACGCAAAGGGATCCATCGTTGTTGAACTTTTGGGTGATACTTCTATTATCGTGACAGGGAGCTTTGACAATTTAAGTAGGGAATTTGTTGCAAGCCATATACATTTCGGGATGGCTGGTGACATTGGTGGTGCTGGCAACGTTGAAATACAGCTGCATGCTCGACAGGGTCCAGACGCCAGGAGCGGTGAGTTTGTCGCAAGTGAGAATACCTATGATATAGATGCTGATCAGCTAAAGAGGCTAGAGAGTGGTCAATGGTATGTGGATGTGAATACAACAATTGAGCTGTCTGTTGAAATAAGGGGGCAGATTATGCCGTCTGCTAATGTCAGAATGCGCACTCATCTTACTGGAATGAATGAAGTTGCCCCCGTGCTTTCTGCAGGAAATGGAAAACTTGCTGTCATGCTACGCGATAGTATCCTTACCATCAGTGGGTCTTTCAGTGGATTGGAGAGTAATGTGGCAGCCGCACATATCCATTCAGGTATGTCCGGCAGGAATGGTCCTGTGCTTTTTCCATTGGTCTACACACCATCTGATGATTCCAGGGGAGGTCAGTTTCTGGCCGACTCTAACACCTTTGTGGTTACAGGAGATGATTTAGCAGCCCTCCTGGGAAGGGCATTGTATATAAACATTCACACAGCAGAAAATCCGGGTGGAGAATT
>JAUILM010000394.1 GCA_030432855.1 Bacteroidia bacterium | reverse complement strand
CCTGAAAAGTGAAATTCTATACATTCAAAACTATGTCGATCTTAAACGGTTGAAAGATAGTCGGGGCATGGATTTAGAGATTGACATGGATTCATCAGCAGAAAATCTCATGGTCGCACCATTACTCTTCATTCCTTTTGTCGAAAACGCTTTTAAGCATAGTAAAATTGAAAATCTGAAAAAAGGATTTATAAAAATCAACCTGCAGATACGCGATAACTTGATAGACTTTAGTGTTATAAACAGTCTTCCGGAAGAGGAATTCACGAAAGATGAAGTAGGGGGTATTGGACTGGACAATGTCTTGAAACGACTGGATCTCTTATACCCCGGAGACAAGCATACTTTGAATATCCAACGAACCCATGATCAATACAAGGTACATCTTAAAGTGCTTACAGGATGAATACGATACAATGTCTGATTGTTGATGATGAGGAACTGGCGCGCAACCTGGTTGAAAACTATGTAAATCGTCTACCGCACCTCACTGTTGTAGGTAAATGTGCCAATCCACTCGACGCCATGCAGATACTTCAGTCAGAAAAAGTAGATCTCATATTTCTGGATATTCAGATGCCCGGCCTCACCGGCGTCGAATTTCTAAAAACCATGCCTCAACGTCCTTTAGTCATATTTACCACCGCCTATAAAGAATATGCCCTCGAGGGCTACGAACTGGATGTCGTCGATTATCTGCTCAAGCCCTTTCGCTTCGAACGATTTCTTCAGGCCGTAAATAAGGCCAGTAAGATCCTAAAGAAGGAAAATAATGAACCAGCCGCTCCTTCTTCCCCACCCAAAAATCAGGTGGATGGTACGCGCCGCGATTATCAGCTGGTCAAATCAGACTTTAAGGTCTACCGCATTCTCCACAAAGACATTCGATACATTGAAAGCATGAAGGAGTATGTCGCCTATCATACAGCCCATGGTCGCACCCTATCCCTGGGCTCCCTCAAAAAGCTGCAGGAGGAACTGCCTCCAAATCAATTTCTACGCATTCACAAATCCTATATGGTCAACAAGGACTTTGTGGAAGCCCTGGAAGGTAATATGGTCCTGATTGGTGATAAAAAAATCCCTATCGGAGGCTCCTACAAGGAAGAGGTGATGAAGCATTTGTTTTCGCCGATGTGAGGTTTTTTGAAGGTAGGCGGAGTAATACATCTTGTTTGGAAAATCTGTAGTCTTTGAACCAATCATAACTCCAATAACAACAAGAACAATTTCACCGATTGCATAAATAAAACACCCAACAATCTATTTTGATAGAGTAGCTTCGTCTTCTTTCTCTAAAGAATTTTAACATCGCGGGTTAGTTGCTTTAATCTATGATTTTCAACTTAATGTAGTTCAGAACGGAGCACAACGTAGGAGGGATGTTCAGGGTGATATCCCATGCAAGAATGCCTTGTAAACTTCGTATTTATGATTGTAGCTGGTAGTCTTTTATAAGAAGATCTGCTCCTAATTGAAGTTTGCTGGAAAGGTTTCGGATCATTCTTGTAGTAAGCCTTCGTCGCTTGTTTAATACTTCAGAAACTACACTTTTAGATCCTATTTCCCCGATTAGATCTTTCTGCTTGAGATTCATTTCATCCATTCTTATTTTGATGGCATCTATTGGATCGGGTGAAGGAATTGCATAGTTCCTGGCTTCATAGTCATTTATTAGTATAGCCAGTATTTCTGCCTCCTCACCCTTCTTACTGTTTAATGGTGCATCAAATATTTCATTTAGCCTATCCAATGCTAATTCGTAATCCTCTTCTGATTTGATCAATTTAATCTTGCTCATATCTCTTCAGCATTAATTTTGTCATATTCTTCATGAGTGCCAATGAACCGAATAAAGAGCCAACTCTTTTCGTAATTAATTTTGGCTATGAGTCTGTATTTATTGCCTTTTATGTTGAATACTACTCGTGACCCCTTAAGGATGCTAACAGTGGCATAGAACTTCTTAATATCACTGGGTTTCCTCCAATTTGCCTCTTTGACACTTTCGTACCATGTTTCCAGGTATGGTCGAGCTTCATGTTCTTTTTCCCAGTAGTCTCGTAAAGTTCGTTTGCTAAATATTCGTTTCACTTGTTAAATATACGGACGTAGTTCGCATATTGCAAACTTATTTTATAAATAGACATGCACAACCTCAGAAGTACAAGCCGTAATTCTGTCTACCGATATCGTCGTGTCAGAATATGCTCCGTTTTGGAGAGTGCATCATCAGTGGTTTCAAGTAGTAGAGAACTACTACCCCCTAATTTTGGGGATAGGTCGGTACTGAGTAATATCTCAATTTAGCGGTATCGTAAAGCAATAAATCTTGCAGAAATGAACAACAGATGGCCAACCACTTCCTACCAGACGATACACCCCTTAAATCTAAGCGTCGCATTCACTCTTATTATTTCCTTTGTTCTGGTAGGCTTATGTGGGGCCACTACCTGGTTTGTACAACCGGGAGCAGGTGGTGCCGGTACTGGATGGGGTAATCCAACCTCTTTACAGCAAGCCATCAATGCAGCATCGGCAGGTGATACCATCTGGGTAGCGAAAGGGACACACCAACCGAACCAGACTTTTGGTGGCATGTCTAACCAACACAAGACATTCTACATCAATAAGAGTCTCTATCTCTATGGAGGTTTTTCGGGTGGGGAGACAGATCTGTCCGAACGGAACTGGCGAAAGCAGGAGACCATCCTGGATGGTTATACCATGCCGGATACTGCATATCATGTGGTCTATCTGGATGGAACCACAAATGACATATCCGATCTATTGTTAGATGGATTTACAATCCGAAATGGTCGCGCTATAGGTCCGGGATATCCTTTTGATTCAGGTGCCGGAATATTTCTGGATTGTCCTGGCACTACTTGTACCCCAACCATTCAGCATTGCAATATTCAAAATAATCGTGCATCCCAATGGGGAGGAGGTATGCTGCTTGTGGGCTCCACTTCAGGTGGCAACTGTAGTCCGACCATCATGTCTTGCACTTTCAGAGGCAATGAAGCAATCCTGGGAGGTGCGATCTTAAGCGATGATTTCGATGCTAAAACCACAGTGGCGATCACTAATTGTGAATTTATTGCAAATCATGGTATTTCCAGTGGCGGAGCCCTTTGCTTTTTCGGACAGAATGGACCTCCCTCCATGCCCAGGATTTTCGCCTGTACTTTTACCAACAATACCTCGCCCGATGGAGGTGCAGTTAAACTTTTCAGCGAATCCGATGATGATTTCCAACTGCAGATTGAAAGCTCCATTCTCTGGAATAATGGTGACGAAATCAGCAGTACAGAGTTAGATGTCTTTTTACTATTCTCAGTCTTGGATGATGGCACCCCGGATGGTAATATTTCCATGTCGGGTGTCGTCGATTTTCTTTCCAATCTGGATAGTGACCCACTGTTTGTGGATATCAGTAGTGAAAATTTTCAACTCACTCCCGGATCTCCTGCCATTGATGCAGGATGGACAAGTATGGTCCCTGCGACACTCACTACCGACATCCTGGGAAAACCCAGGATCAAGAACACAACCATAGACATGGGCGCGTATGAAAATCATTGCCCCAACCCCGAAACACCCATCCATGTAGACCTGGATGCACACGGAACGAACACTGGAGCCAGCTGGGTAGATGCCATCCCTGATCTCCAGGAAGCGCTCGACCATGCCTGTGCATGTGACACAGGTTCAGTGCTTTCCGTGTGGGTTGCCGAAGGTACGTACTACCCCACGCGGACCCAGGGAGCGCTAGACGAAAGCTACAACACTTTTTACATCGACAAAGACCTTAGGATCTTTGGAGGATTTAATGGTTCAGAAAACGATTTAAATGACAGGACATTGAAATACCATAAGACGGTTTTAAGCGGAGACCTCGGTGTACCCGATAATTACTCCGATAATGCACGGGCTGTGATGACCATTGACGGTCGAGAAGGTGGATTGACATCAGGTGACTTTCTATTGGATGGTTTCGAAATGACAAATACAGGAAGAAGCGATGGTGTAGGGGTTGGAATCTCAATCGAAACAAACATCACACCTATCACAAAAGTCAGGATAGCTAACTGTGACTTTCACGATCATCAAAGTCAAGCAAGTAGGGGGCTTGCGATCATTAGAAATCTTGGATCAGATCTATCTATTTACAATAGTTTATTTTATGATAATTCAGCGGGAATAGGAGCCGTACTTGAGAACATTGGCAATCTTGATATTAGAAATTCGACGTTTTATAATAACATGTCTCCCAATGGCACTCTATTCATACGTGATCCTACCAATAGCAAGTCATCTTCGATCTCTAATTCTATTTTATGGAATTCATCAAATATTTTCCATGCCGACGGTCGTACCACTACCTTGACTAACAGCAACTATGATGATGGCAATCAGAACGGAACCATCAGTTTTTCGGGTGGATTACAGGATGGAGGAGGAAATATTGAATCCGACCCTTTATTTGTTAATATAACGAATGACAATTATCGGCTGGCTCAAAACTCACCCTCAGTGGGAACAGGCAGTAATGCGCTGGTACCCGCATCTATCACCCGTGATCTGGATGGCTTAGATAGGCAGACGGGCTTGGTGGTAGATATGGGTCCCTATGAAAATCCCTATCAATATTGCAATGCTCCTTCGATCATTGACCACACCTATGGTCCACTCGACGGTTACTATTTTTCAGATACTCCGATCATACTGGGAAAGAATACTCTGATAGAATCTGGAGCACAAGTCACTCTCGCCGCCCCCCTCATTACTCTGGAAGAAAATGTTGACATTGCGCTGGGTGCTGAGTTGACTTTTATTATTGGTGGAACTTGTGATTAGCTTCTTTATCAAAGCTCTTAATCTAGACAGATTAGAACTTTCCCTGGGCTCTCTTAAAAAGCTGCAGGAGGATTATGTGGCGTGTAAAGATCGATACGTAAATTCATATATACAACGTTTGAAATATATTTATTGTGGAGGAATAAAATCATACCCTAGTTGTTCTAAATAATCTCTTGAACCCCAAATTGTATACCATTCTGTAATTCTATCATCCTCCCATGTTAATCGATAGCAATCATGTATGGAGAACTCTTTACCTACAATTGTTGAAATGTCATCTTGCTTAACAATTCCAGACCAAACGAAAAGAACAAATGATTTATTTTGATGAACTACTATATCAATAATCTCTACTGAATTATCGTGCTTTTTTACAAGTCCTCTGCAAGCTTCCATAAGTCCATCTTTATCAATCGTAGTCTTATTTGGTCAATGAAAATCAATAGAATCATGAAGCAAAAGATCTAATTGTTCCATATCTTCCCTTTCTTAAAACACATTTAAAAGTCTTTTGGTATTTTCCTCAATCTGAATTCGTTTCTGTTTGGTTTCGAATTGATTAGAATTATTATCCTGAACATGGCAGGATAATATAGATATTACAAGAAAAAAAGAATGCTAGCGTATCTATCAAGTTTGACTTTACCATAATTTATAATTTTCACTTTATATACATTGAAATACAAGGCACATTAATAGTCTAGAATCTACTTTTATTTCCCCTATGCCACACAACGTTTAGTATATGAATTATAGAGACCGAATGGCAACTATGATTTCATATACATTATCGCAACACGTTTTGTTTTGTTAATTTGTAGTTCAATCCGATTATCCAAATCAGAACAACAGCAAATGTAATTTTTCGAATCATCAAATTGAAATACCAGCAAGTTATGATAACCCCAACTGGAGCAGAGCTTTTGTCAAGTGGTTGTCAAATATGGAGTGGAACTATGATAGCATCAAAGTATCGTTCGAAAGTATGCTTCGATCACTCGAATTTGTTGATAGCGAAATAAAGGTTGTATCAAATAGCATGCGTGCTTATTGTAGAAAACATCATAA
>JAUILM010000393.1 GCA_030432855.1 Bacteroidia bacterium | reverse complement strand
GCCGTCATTCTACCGCGCACTCCTGCCGAAAAAGGTAAAATACCCATGCTGATGTGGGTAGAAGGATTGGATCAGTTTAACCCTCAAGTAGATATTCTAAAAGATTATGTAATTACTAATCTCCTGAAATCAATGCCTGATCATCTTCTGGTCATCCCCTCCTTTCGAGGGCAAAGTCTCCGGATAGGCAAACACACTTTTTGCTCTGATGGTTTTTTCGGAGATGCATTTGATGGTGCAACGGATGATGCTTTACGATTTCTCCACCTTGTTAATAGGCAGTATGCCATTGACGAAGAGGATATATCGATTTACGGTATCAGCCGTGGGGGCACCGTAGCACTTCTGGCAGGGGCAAGGGATCCTATCTTCCGAAATATAATCGCTCAAGCGGGACCGACAGATTTTCTGGACAGAGCCGTTTATGAGAAATTTGGGATACAGTATAAATACCAGTTTCTAAGCCAAGACTCGGCAATAATTAAAATTCGGCCGAAAATAATCAAGAGCTCACCTCGGTACTTTTGCCAAAACATCACCGGAAATGTCCTGCTGATTCATGGCCAAAATGATAAAACCGTCGACATATCCAATGCTCAGATAGTTATCAACCAGCTGTCCACGAGAGATAATTTTACCTCACTTATCACGGAGAGTGGACACCAATCAAATCACATGCAAGATGTGAAAGAATTTATATCCAAATAATTAACGTCAATCCGTTCTGAGTGCATTTATGGGATTGGCCAGAGCAGCCTTCACCGCCTCAAAGCTTACGGTAATAGTAGCTATGACATAAGCAATAAAACAAGATGCTACTAAATATATCCAGGATAGATCCATATGATAGGCAAAGTGTTCCAGCCACTTGCTTAGGAATAAATAGGCAAGAGGCAGAGCGATCACCATAGCTATCCATATGGGTCGGGTAAAATCTCTGGAAAGTAAATATCCCAGCTGAAAAACTGACGCACCCACAACCTTTCGAACTCCCACTTCCTTTTTTCTCTGATCTGCAAGAAAAGCGGATAGACCATAGAGTCCCATACAAGAAATAAAAATGGCGATAATGGCAAATATATTTACAACCGCGGACAGGCGTGCCTCTGATTGATAGAGGTTGTCCAGGTCCTGATCAATAAAGCCATATTCAAATGGGTAATTGGGATTTAAATCTTGACTAATATTCTCCAGGACTCGAATTGTCTCATCGGTTCTTCCTGCTTTAGATCGTATCACTGCAAACTGACCGTTTTCCTGGAATCGAATGACTAAGGGATCAATCGGTTGTACAATCGGCTTGAAATGAAAATCTTTTACGACACCAACGATTGACCCCAGATTCCCCCATAAATTAAATGTCTCACCGATTACTTCTTCAGGCTTTTTGCCCATAATCTCAACCGCCTTTTCGTTGAGGATATATCGGTGCTTCTCGCGATCCTGCATCTCATCAAAAGCTCTTCCTGACTTGAGCTCCATGTCAAAGACCGAGATCATGTTTTGATCACCATCCATGGCAGAAAAAATCAATTGTTCATTGGGGTCTTTTCCCGGCCAATCAATGCTAATCGTAGCGTTCAATAAATTAGTGGGAAGTGAAGAAACGAGACTAAAATCTGCTGTCAGCATATCATCCTCCAACAAATTTTTAAGTGCATCCTGATTTTCTCTCATATCACCCTTCACAGCAAGATATAAGAGATTTTCCCGATCATACCCCAGGTTTCTCTCGCGAATAAATTGTTGCTGCTGTCGCACAACTATGGTACCTGCAATGAGAATAATCGAAAATATAAATTGAGTAACCACCAAACCATCTCTAAACCATCGATTACCTCCTGTCAGGCTTTTTTGCAAATTAAAAACTCTGACAGGTGTGATGCCTGACATGAAAATAGCTGGATAACTACCTGACAGTAGGCCAATAAAGGTCACCAGTACCAGAATCCTGACTCCTAAACCAACACCAATAAACCGCCAGGAAATTGACTTATCAGTAATCTCATTAAAGAAGGGAAGGGCCAGACCTACTAATAACAGGGCTATGATCAGAGATAAAAAACTTACCAGGGTAGATTCCACCAGAAACTGCCAAACAAGCTGTTCGCGACGTGCTCCCGCCACTTTTCTAAATCCCACTTCACGTGCTCTTTTTGCAGATCGGGCTGTACTTAAATTCATGAAGTTAATACAGGCAATCAATAGAATAAAAATCGCAATCACGCTGAATATGTACACATACTGTATATTACCTCCACCGGGTACATCGCCCAGAAATGAAGATTTCAGATGAATATCTTTTAAGGGTTGCAGCATAAAATGTACCTCCAACTCATCTTCATATTGTTTGTACATTTCATTGATCCTACCCTCTAGAGAAGTAACGTCAGCATCTGGCTGCATCTTCACGTACCCATACCAATTATAATTGTCCCAGGTATTGTTTTTGAGATCATTCTCTGATCGGTAGAGATATCGCATGGGCATCAGAAAGTCATAATCCAGGTGCGACGCAAGTTGACTGTTGTCAAAAACACCCGTGATGAGCATATCGTCCTTATTGTCTAATCTCAGGGTTTCGCCGATCACATACTTTGTGCCATAATACTTTTCTGCCATTCCTGCACTGATCAGAACACTCTGTGGATCATCCAGGGCCCCATGATCACTGCCTTGTATCAGATTAATTGTAAAAAGTTCAAGGAAATTAGAATCCGCAAACAGGATACGGTCCTCTTCATAAAATTGATCTCCCACACTTACAAGATGGGATCGAAACATGGATAAACGAACGGATGATTCGATTTCGACAAACTGTTCTGATACAGTCGGAGCCATCGGTGCAGGAACAATAGCAGCCTGCAAATCATTTACCTGACAGGTCAGTCTGTATATGCTATTGTATTCATTATGGTGTCGGTCATAGCTGATTTCATGCTGGATCCATAACAAAATAAGAATGCCGCATGCCAACCCCACGGCAAGACCCAAAATATTAATCAGGGAAGTGGACTTCTGTCTCAACAAGCTGCGAAATGCAACCTTCAGATAATTCTTAATCATGTCTTAGTGGTAATTCCTCTCAGTGCTAACTGCTTACCCTTAAGACGTGAAAACAATATCTTAGTTACAGGTCCAAGTAAAATATCACCGCATCTACTGATTGATCCGGTAGCTAATTGTCATATTGATTTGCCGGACTACTCTTTGGGACCAGGCATCAGTAAAGAAGTTTTGGCCTTCTATTTCTGTACGTGTTTTCCTGCTATTGAATATATCCGTTACATTAAAAGTCAATCTGCCTTTTTCTTTAAATATTTCCTGTGTAAACGCCAGATCGAAGAAGTATATCGATTTTCGACGTCCCTGTGAAATCTTCCTGGGTGCTTCATAATTCGCACGGATTTGAAGATCTGCTGTCTTAGAAATATCAAATCGGGATGTCTGTCTGGCAAACCAGGTAGTCGTCTCAATATCAGGAATCATTTCAAAATTGCCTGCTCTAACCTGCTCGTTGAATAAATTGAAATTAAAATCAAGTTTCCACCAGGAAGTGGGTGTATATCCCGCCGTAAATTCCAGTCCGACTGCTTCCGCAGTTTCGAGGTTTTCAGGCTTCGTGGTCGAAAAGCCCGTTTCATCAACCAGGCGGATGGATTGCACCGGTGCATCTGTCTGCCGGTAATACAGCGATGACGCAACAGAACCTTTGTCAAAATATTTCACATGACCCAATTCAAACACATTACTAAATTCAGGATTCAAATTTGGATTTCCGCTGTAGAAGTTCCGACTGTCCGCAAAGGTAAAGTAGGGAGTCAATTCGCGATAGACAGGTCGTCGCACTCTTCGGCTATAGCTAAGCTGGATCGCGTGATCATTTACGAGATTAAAGGTAAGATGAGCACTGGGAAATAAGTTGGTATACTTCCTTGGATTTCGTTCATCGGTATCCTCCAGGATTGTTTCGATATCTGTCCACTCATTCCTTAATCCTACCTGGTACGATATATTTTTGAATTCATGTCCGTATATAGCATATATGGCATGGATGTTTTCATCGTAAATGAAGTTATTATCGAACCCCGGAAGAGGAATTCTCTCACCGGCTTCATTTTCCTCCGCTACGAGATAATCATTAGTGATATCCCGGAGACTTAGACGTGCTCCTACTTCGAATTTTCCGTTTTCACCAAAAGGATAGGTATAATCACCCTGAAAGAGCCAGGACATTTCTGTCTCATCATTGGGAGACCATTGCAACATACTGCCCGTCTGCTGACCAGAAGGATCAAAAGTCTGTTGGGTAAATAATTGATCAGATGACTCCCAATTGTCTAAAAATCGTACATCAGCAGTAAATACATGACCTTCTGTATCAAATTCCTTTTTGTAGGTAATTGCATACTCGTTATTAGGCTCTATTTCATCTTCGTCCTGAATCCGGTCTGTGTAACTGACCAGACGATCGGTATTAAAGAGATAGTCTTCGTATAGCAGGTTAGAGTACCGCTGTCCATCACTCCTTCTAAATAAGTAGGAAGCTGTCAAAATGCTTGATTCGCTAAAGAAATAATCCAATCCACCTCTGATGTTTTGTGCAAATCCCTTCTGATCGCTTTCAAATGACTGTCGGCTTATGAAGGTCGTATCAGTGTGAAAAACTTCCTGGTATAATGATCTTCGCGAAGGTAGAACCCGGTAGGAGATACCATAGTTGATAAAGAAGTTGAGGTTATTCTTCCGATAATTGACATTAGCCGCCCCTCCAATATTTCTGGGGTGACCACCTGTCAATTCAAAGGAGCCGTTAAACCCCTGTTTTCGATCCTTTTTGAGCACAATATTGATGATTCCGGACATGCCTTCTGCTTCATATCGTGCAGAAGGATTGGTGATCACTTCCACCTGATCCACCAGGCTTGCTTGCAATTGCTGCAATCCCGCGCCCCCTTTAAAGCTGACTAGTCCTGAAGGTTTTCCATCCACCAGTATCCGCACATTGCTGCTTCCACGCAGCGCCACATTACCCTCGGCATCCACAGTGACAGAAGGAATGTTGTTTAGAATTTCAGATGCAGATCCTCCTGCATTTCCCAAATCCTTTCCCACATTAAAAATCCGCTTATCCAGAGCCAATTCCATGGTGCTCTTCTCAGCCTGCACCACGACTTCATCCAAATCGTTGGTGAGGGTGGTCAGGGTCAGGGTACCTACATCCACCATGGACTCACCCTGTACAGGGAATGCCTCGGTCGTAAAGCGCTCGTATCCCATAAAATCCAGCATGAGGAAGTAGTCCCCCTCTCCCACCTGGATCAAAAACTTTCCGTCGTCATCGGTAATGCCTCCTGCCACCATCGACGTATCGACCGTGGAGAGGACCTGAATACTGGTATACGGCAAGCTATTGCCCGTACTTTCGTCTACAACCACACCCTTTATTCCACTCTTAAGAGTTTGACTATAAACAACAGAATATGAACTAATTAGGAAGATCGCCAAGTAAAAAACCCGCATAACGAATACTGTTACAGTTTGTAAGCCGGTAAAAATATAAACCGAATCTGAAGAAAAATGATAGACCGACGCCATCCTATTAAAAATTTGGAGATATTTCCTGTACTCAAATTCATGCCTCAGAGAATCACCTAAAAATGGGACTGTACTTAAGTCTAGTAATAGACCAGGTGCAATTCATTTCCTTTACAATCTGACTAAGACTTTATGCAATGCAATACAACTTCAGCCTGATACTCTGTATCCTGACCTCATTCGTACTGACAACATCCGCATTGGGCCAGCCCCGGATATCGTCGGACACCATGGGTCATGTCTATTTCCAAAAATCGCTGGATCACTCTAAAGACTTTCAACTCGAAGCAGCCAGGTTGTACGCAGATAGCGCTCTGGCAAGATTTCAAGCTTCAG
>JAUILM010000392.1 GCA_030432855.1 Bacteroidia bacterium | reverse complement strand
CGACTCCAAAACCAGGCAGAATGAATTCCATACCTCCTCCATATTCTGTTCCCGGTATTTTATTACCCTTGTCATCCATTTTGGAGTGGCATTCCACGCAACCAGCTGCGTTGGTTAGGTAGGCGCCGTACGCCAATTCATTAGACTTAGGAGGTAGTGGTTGAGGATCCGCAGGCTTGGGAAAAGTATTTTTGATAAGTGAAAGCGGGAAGATGGCTTTAGACGGCTTATTTTCTGAAACTACGGGATCTAACGATCGTAAATAGGCAATGATAGCGTAAACATCCTCTGAAGCCATTTTGCTGTAAGCAGGCCATGGCATAACCGGGAAAATGACTTCATTGTCTTTCGTGACGCCCGACGTGATTGCTCTATAGATTTCACCATCCGTCCAATCTCCCAGGCCGTGGGGCGTAATATTTCTAGAATAGAAAACCCCAGGAAATCCCATGGTCTCATCAAATCTTTCACCGCCAGCTCCCAGGGTCCCTGACCTGGGTGGGCCGGCAAACTTTCCAAAATCCCGGGTAGCATGGCAGTCCATACATAGGTTTACGTGGGTGGCCAAATATTTTCCTCGCTCTATTCGCTCGGGTGTCACCTCTACCGTGAGGTCGGCAGGTGCTTCAATATTCGGAAGTCCGAATTTGAGATAACCCACACCTGCTGCAATCAGAACTACAAGAGCCAGTAAGGCCCATTTTACAATAGTGATCAGTTTTTTCATGTGCTGGTTTAATTTGAGTTTAACAATGCTAAGATCTCTTTATAAGATAAGAAATTTGTCCCCCAACGGGGTGAAAATCGGAGAATCTCAGGGCGATAGACAACTTTCTAGAGAAGAATCACATCAATAAGTTGATTATTTGTGCAACGTATCCCCTGTTTGATCGTCTATACTTTAGACATGGAATAACCTGGAAAAGAACATCCATATGCTTTACAATTACATTAAGCTGGCACTACGAAATTTTGCTAAGAACAAAGTCTTTGTTACCATTAATATCCTGGGACTTGGCATTGCCATTGCATGCTGTATCGTCGCTTTTTTAAACTGGCAATATAATGCTGATTTTGATTCGGTGCACGAACATGGTGAGGAAATTTATCGTGTCAATTTCGTACGTACTGTTAATGAGCAAGGCATTCAAAATGGAAGTTGTCCTGCTCCTCTGGGAGAAATTATTCGAACCTCTTTCGGACAGGTTTCCCAGACTGCGCGGGTACAATTTATGGGTGGCAACTTTAGGGTAAATGATCAGCTTTTCCGCACTTCGATAAGTACTGTGGATGAGGACTTTTTTCGAATGTTCACATTCCACTTTAGTATGGGGGATCCATTCTCCATCAGTGATCAACGTACGATTCTTATCAGTGAAGAACTACACGAGAAATATTTCCCCAACGTCATCAATCCAATTGGAAACACACTGACCTATCTAAATGGTGAAGAACGGGTAGATTTTAAAGTAGGTGGCGTCTTTAAGAAACCGCCACAGAACAGTAGCTTCTATTCGATGGCATATATCAATTATGAGAACGCGCTGGACTTGATGCAGTTCGATACTGACGACTGGGCTTCATTTAATTCTACATTTGTTCGCCTACCAAATGCGGCTGATATTAGTTCTGTAGAAAAATCACTGAATGATTACGTGGAGATACAAAACCGAGCCAAGGAAGATTATAAAGTAGACTACTACTATCTGGACAAATTTCAGGGTATGGCTGTGCGTGCTGAGAAGGAAGGTACCTGGAATCACTGGTTTGCCGATAGTCTCCCCACAGCCGCAGCTATTGCTCCCGGCGTTATGGCTTTTCTCCTGTTGTTGATTGCTTGCTTTAATTTTACAAACACCTCAATAGCCATTGCAAACCGCAGGGTAAAAGAGATTGGGATACGTAAGGTCATGGGCTCAGACAGGAGTCAGTTAGTACGACAGTTTTTAGGCGAAAACATTTTGCTCACATTTATTGCTTTATTGGTGGGTGTTTTACTGGCTGCCTTCTTGGTGCCCGCCTATAATGCTATGTGGCCATTTTTGGAAATTAAACTGGGTCTCGCGGAAAACGCATTATTATGGGGCTTTCTTATAGTTTTACTTCTATTAACGGGGCTTGCGGCAGGAAGCTATCCGGCTTTCTATGTGAGTGGATTTCATCCCACCACCATTTTTCGCGGCACAACAAAATTTAGCGGCACCAATTTGTTGACACGTGTTTTATTGACACTTCAATTTGCCATTTCCCTGGTGGCCATTATTTCCGGATTCGCTTTTTCAGAAAACGCGAAATTCCAGGCCTCCTACGATCTAGGATTTAATCCCAACGAAGTGGTATATGCCTATATAAATGATCCGGGTGACTACCAGGCCTTCCGTAATCAATTGATAAATTCCGAACTGGTGCAGTCAATATCAGGATCCAGGCATCAAGTATCCTCCTCGTGGTATACTGATCCGGTAAAATACGAAGGCAAGGAGTTGGATGTCCAAATGATGAATGTGGGTGACGGGTATTTGTCGACGATCGGAGCAGAAATAGCGGACGGTAGGGTCTTCAAAGAAAATAGTGCTTTTGATCGTGAAAATACAGTGATTGTCAATGAAGAATTTGTACGGTCATTTGGGATTGAGGATCCCCTTGATGCAAGGGTTACTTATTATGATACCAGCAGCTTACAGATTGTTGGTGTAGTAAAGGATATCTATCTGCAGGGTGCCCTTTGGGATCCTATCGAGCCTTTACTTATAAGGGCCGCTTCTCCTGAGGAGTATCGATTTATAAGTGTGCAAACTGCGGGTGAAAACACAGAGGCATTGAAGGGGTTCATGGATCAGAAATGGAAAGAATTATTTCCCGATCAGATTTCAACGGTCACCACACTTGATGAGGAAAGTGCCGATTCTACCTTAACAAATCAGAACATCAAAAAACTATTTGTCTTCTTAGGTATTGTAGCATTTCTATTATCGGTGTTTGGTCTCTTCAGTCTGGTTTCCCTCAATTTAAATAAGCGAATGCGTGAACTGGGTATCAGAAAAGTACTAGGTGCCAATACGCTTCAACTCCTATTTCGGATTGCCAAAGAATTTATAATTATTCTATTGATAGCTTGTGTCCTGGGCTCAGTCCTGGGTTATTTTCTTTCTACGGCCTTGATGCAAAGTATATGGGCAGTATACACGGATATCACCATTCCCATTTTTGTAGTGTCGATCAGTCTGTTGCTCATCGTCAGCCTGGTCACTATTGGAGGAAAGATTATGAAAGCTACCTCTGTAGCACCCGCTATAATTATTAGGGAAGATTAGATACGTAGTATGTACGTCTGTGTTAGTGGTGCCAGGTTGCACGTGTGGACTTCTGAATGCTGTTGCCAACTATCTTTCTTTTCCTAGTTAATCAAGGGAGCTCTATGTGAGGGATTAAAAATCTGAATAGGTTAGATTCAAATTTTCAAGTAATGAGCCTCCAGCCTTCATTTGTAATATTGGGGTCAGAATAATTTAATACAAGATATAATTTAAAGATCCAGCTTCTACTATCTGACTACCCGCACTCATATTAAACGTAGACCCTGAAACTGCCCCCCCCACACACACCCAAACACACACACACCCACACATTTTTATTGCGGGACTCTCCCCTTCCAGCTAGAAGGTGTGTGATTAATAGTCGGCTTCATCTTGAGAATGGCTCGAAGGACATCACTCCGACTGATTTGTCCGATGAGCCGATCATTTTCGACTACAGGAAATCTTCGATACGGGGTGTTAGTAAATTCGTAGGCAAGGGCAACAATGGTCTTGTCAGGCGAGACCGTCACCACGTTAGTACTCATGAAGTCTCCAACCGTACCATTACCTCCAGGTAAATTATTGTAGGGGGAATCTACAATAGTCTTGATACAATCTGACTCGGATAGCATGCCGATCAAACGTCCATTCCGATCTACTACGGGAGCACCTGAGATACGATGCTTTATTATATCCTTTATTGCCTTATGAATATCAACATCCTGAGTAAAGGTGATTAAATCACTGGTCATATAGGTTCTTACAACTTCTACTTTGTTCATATCACAGGTCTTTTGATTATCCTTCTATAATATAAGAAATGTCATTGGATGGTTTTTAGATTTATTGTCGATATGGATGAGCAAAGTCTAAATGCCTTGGCGCTATGAAGATGTGAAATTGGAGCACAGTTAGTAGTGAAGTAAATGCACTCATTGCAAAGTGTAAGGGCTGAAAAAATCAAACAGTCTGCAAATGGCGGTTTGTGGGTAGAATTCATTAATTTTCCGACTTATGAGAAGGCAAACTTTAAAGTTGATTCTGTCGGCATTTACCATTGTGCTATTGGCAGCGTGTGAGAGTACCCCCGATGGTCAGTCTCTTAATCTCAAATTGGATAAAGGTGATCATGTCGTTTTGATTGGGAACAACCTGGGATCCAGGATGATGCTATTCGGACACTTTGAGACCCGGATGCATCAGCATTTTCCTGAGCATGAACTATTTATTCGCAATATGTGCGATGGTGGGAACACACCGGGATTTCGTCCCCACCCGGGCCGGGAGTCCCCATGGGCCTTCCCCGGTGCGGAGGTTTTTCAGACGGAACTTGCCAATAACTCAGGCAGTGTTGGTCATTTCGAGAGTCCAGATGAATGGCTGGGACGGCTTCGTCCTGATATCATGCTGGCATTTTTTGGGTTTAGCACTTCATTTAATGGACCTGATGGTGTCGAGACTTATAAGAACGAGTTGAGAGCCTTTGTGGATCATTCATTAAGTCAGGATTACAGCGACAGCGATCTGCAACTTGTACTCATTTCTCCCACAGCTATTGAAGATATTTCAGATCATGTCGATGTACCCAATGGTCTTGAGACTAATAAAAATCTCGCTATCTATCGGGATGCCATGCAGGAGGTGGCAGCTGAAAAAGGAGTATCATTTCTCGATGTCTTTGAACCCAGTATGGCCTGGTACAATAGCGAGACCGAAGATCTTACCATTGATGGCATGCAGCTAAATGAGCGTGGATATACACGGTTGAGTGAGTATCTGGTTGCCTCCATCTTTGGTGGTGAACCCAGTAGTTCAGTAGCAGAAAGCACCATCCATGAAGCCGTCATGGAAAAGAACTGGTTTTGGCATAATGATTTTAAAATTCCCAATGGTGTACACGTCTTCGGAAGACGCTACGAACCCTTTGGACCCGATAATTATCCAGACGAGTTAATAAAGATTCGGCAGATGACATCAATTCGCGATACAGCGATCTGGATGACCGTGCAGGGCAAGTCCTATGATGTAGCCACTGCGGATAGTAAGACGCACGTGTTACCACCGGTCGAGTCAAACTACGAACCTTCGGAGAAAAACGGAGACCCCAAATATTTGTATGGGGATGAGGCCCTAAATTCGCTGGAAGTCCCTCCCGGATACAAGATTGAATTATTTGCCTCTGAGAAGGAATTTGAAGACCTGGCAAACCCTGTGCAAATCTCTTTTGATAATCAGGGTAGATTATGGGTTGCCGTGATGCCTACTTATCCACATTACCGACCGGGTGATGCCAAACCCAATGATAAATTGATCATCCTGGAGGATACCGACGGAGATGGCAAAGCAGATAAGCAGACCACTTTCGCCGAAAATTTACACCTCCCTATTGGGTTTGAAATAGCCCCCGAAGGGGTTTACCTTTCGCAGGGGACTAATCTTGTGCTGCTCAAAGATCATGACAAGGATGATAAGGCTGATGAGAAAATCGTCCTGCTGAGTGGGTTTGATGATCACGACACCCATCATGGTATTAGTGCTTATTGTGCCGATCCGTCCGGTGCCATTCTCATGGGCGAAGGCGTTTTTCTCCACAGTAATGTAGAGACTGCATATGGTACCATCCGTGGAACCAATGGTGGTTTT
>JAUILM010000391.1 GCA_030432855.1 Bacteroidia bacterium | reverse complement strand
CAGATTTGGAAATGATGGACTATATCGAATTGAGTCCTCCAAATTGTTGGGTATGTGGATCTTGACGCAAAGAGGAACACCCTCTATCTATTTCGGATCCGAAATAGGTATGACTAACGTTTCTTTCCCCTCCATAGAATACTATCGGGATGTGGAGATCTTAAATATGTATCAAATCCTATGCAAGGAGGGAGACATGCATGAGTCCGAATATTTATCGCTGGTTGAAACGCAGGGAAGAGATAACGTGAGAACTCCTATGCAATGGGATGATTCTTCACAGGCAGGATTTTCAACCGGAGATCCATGGATTCCCCTTAACCCCAACTACCACTCAATTAATGTGAAGAAGGATCTTGAGGAAGAAGCATTATCAATTTACCGGTTTTATCAGAGTCTTCTACAGATCCGAAAGCGTTATAAAACCCTGATTTATGGCAAGTTTGATTTGCTGCTGGAGGAGGATCCAAAGATCTATGCATATACGCGAACAAGTCCCCAGGACAGCTTTCTGATTCTCTTGAACTTTTCTGATGAAAGCACGCCTGTTCCCATGAATCTGGAAGAGCACCAACTGGAACTGGGAAATTACGCCGGAACTACATCAGACAAATTGCAACCCTGGGAGGCCCGATTGTATAAAAAGGACTAAATGGACTTCAATCGCTTTTTAAGTGCAAACAATTCATCACGCAACTGCGCCGCACTGATAAAGTCCAGTTCTTTTGCTGCGGCCTTCATTTTCCTTTCTGTCTCTTGTACCATCATCTCCAGTTGGTCTCGGGTCATGTACTGCACAATCGGGTCTGCTGCGATATTTGGCTCCTCGGGTTCGATATAAGCTTTCGACTTGTTACCCCGGATGTCCAGAATGGAACCTACTTCTATAGATTTCTTAACACTGGTGGGTGTGATATTGTGCTCCTCGTTATATGCCATTTGTTTTGCCCTACGACGATGGGTTTCATCCATGGTGCGTTGCATAGAGTCGGTAATCTTATCAGCATAGAATATAACCAGGCCATTTACATTCCTGGCCGCCCGGCCAGCGGTCTGTGTCAGAGACCGATCATTACGGAGAAACCCTTCTTTATCGGCATCAATAACCGCCACGAGTGATACCTCTGGCAAATCAAGTCCTTCCCGTAAAAGATTGACGCCTATCAAAACATCGAATGTGCCCTGCCGCAAGTTCTGAATGATTTCTACCCGTTCCATGGTATCCACCTCCGAATGGATATAACGACACATAATATTTAGCCGGGTGAGATATTTGGTCAGTTCCTCCGCCATTCTCTTGGTGAGGGTTGTCACAAGAACACGTTCTTTTACTTCAATCCTCTTATTGATTTCTTCCAACAAATCATCAATCTGATTCAGGCTGGGACGAACTTCAATTGGTGGGTCAAGCAGTCCGGTGGGACGTACGACTTGCTCTACAAATAGACCTCCGGTTTGTTCGAGTTCATAATCACCTGGTGTCGCACTTACAAAAACCACCTGATTGATGAGTGATTCAAATTCGTTAAAACTAAGAGGTCGGTTATCCATAGCAGATGGTAGCCTAAAGCCATAATTTACCAGATTCAGTTTTCTTGCCCTGTCCCCACCCCACATGCCACGCACCTGGGGTATTGTCACATGGCTCTCATCCACCACCAGCAAAAAGTCCTCGGGAAAATAGTCGAGTAAGCAGAAGGGTCTGGTGCCAGGTTGTCTCCCATCAAAGAATCGCGAGTAGTTTTCCACCCCGTTGCAATACCCCAGTTCGCGCATCATTTCAAGGTCAAAAGTCACTCTTTCCTTGATGCGCTTTGCCTCAATATATCGGGCTTCTTTCTCAAAGTATTCTTCCTGCTCATGCAATTCATCCTCAATTTGTCGTAGCACCCCTTTCATCCGATCTTTTGGTGCCACATAGAGATTCGCCGGAAAAATAGCTGCATGTTCGATGGTCTCAATTCGTTTCCCTGACTCTGTCTCAATTCGTTCGATAGTTTCTATTTCATCTCCGAAGAAGACGACTCTGTATCCATAATCTACATAAGGTAAATTGATGTCGACAGTATCACCCCGTACCCGAAATGTCGCACGGTCGAAGCGCACCTCGGTTCTTGAATAGAGACTTTCGACCAGGTTATACAGGAAGGTGTTTCGACTAATTATCTGTCCTCTATGTACCCTTATAATACCGGTTTTATAGTCTTCTGGATTTCCCATACCATAAATACAGGATACCGAAGCAACAATGATGATATCTCTTCTTCCTGACAATAGACTAGTCGTAGCGCGAAGACGTAGTTTATCTACCTCTTCATTAATGGAAAGATCCTTCTCGATATATGTATCCGAGACAGACATGTAGGCCTCGGGCTGGTAATAGTCATAGTAAGAAACAAAGTACTCAACAGCATTGTCTGGAAAGAAGCTTAGGAACTCACTATACAACTGGGCAGTCAGTGTCTTGTTATGTGTGAGCACCAACGTGGGTCTCTGAACCTCCTGAATAACATTTGCCATGGTGAAGGTCTTACCTGAACCCGTTACACCCAGAAGCACTTGTGCATATTCGTCTGCATTGATGCCCTCTACCAGCTGTTTGATTGCCTCTGGTTGGTCTCCGGTTGGTGAGAAGGGCGAAGAGATTTTGAAACTCATCGTAGCTCTATATTATTATGATCCTGGTACACGCCTTCCAGTCCAATTGTATTTTTGCATATCCTGCACAATAACGTCCCTATCACGTACAGAAACAAATTTTGTGAGTTCAAGTTTTATAATGGTGAATAAAGACAAATGAAACTACATTTCAAGCAAACAGGACAGGGAAGCCCTGTAATCATAGCCCATGGTCTACTGGGCATGTCAGACAACTGGTACAGCTTTGCCAAGAAGCTATCAGAAAACCATATGGTGTATACGGTAGATTTGCGGAACCATGGAAGGTCTCCTCATGCAGACGAAATGAATTATGAAGTCATGGCTACAGATTTGCTGCAGTTCATGGAAGATCAATGGTTGTTTGACGATGTAACGCTTATTGGTCATTCTATGGGTGGAAAGGCAGCTATGCAATTGGCACTGACAGAACCCGATATGGTGAAAAAATTAATCATTGTAGACATCGGCCCCGGAGCCTACTCGGACCGTCATAGTCATATCCTTGAAGCACTGGATTCTGTATCATTATCAGGTATGAAAAGCCGGAAAGAGGTGGAGGAACAACTGCAAGGGAGTCTGTCAGACAGAGGTGTCGTAGCTTTTCTTATGAAAAACCTCAAACGCACAACGGAAGGGTTTCGCTGGAGGGCAAATCTTCCCGTTCTGCAGGATGTTTATCCACAACTCATGGGCGGGCTTTCTACCAACGGCACTTTTGAGGGTCATACTTTGTTTGTAAGAGGAAGTACTTCAGATTATTTAAAAGAGGATGAAACCACATTGATTCAGCAGCTCTTTCCTCAGGCTTCGATTCTAACGATTGATAATGCGGGGCACTGGGTACATGCAGACCAACCTGACAAGCTTTTGCGCGTGGTACATGACTTCCTTGATAACTGATTAGTCTCCGTGAACGCTTTATCTATATCGACTGAAACATCTCTAACGTATAATTCGTTACATTAAGACTTAAAATCTTCGCCATGAAATTCTATAAGCTATCGACCATTGTTCTTCTTGCACTGTTTAGCATGGCATTCATCGACGGTGACAACAAGCAGTTCGAGATCAGTAAGAACCTTGAGATATTCACCAATATCTATAAGGAGCTCAATACACATTATGTCGACGATATCGACCCGGCCAGGTTCATGCGTACGGGTATCGAAGCTATGTTACAGACACTCGACCCCTATACCAATTACATATCCGAGTCAGACATAGAGAGTTACCGATACATGGCAGAAGGAAAGTATGACGGAATTGGTGCCCGAGTCCGTAAGATGGGTGACTATGTGACTATAGTGGAGCCATATGAAGGGGGTCCTGCCATTGATGCTGGTCTACGAGCGGGAGATATGATTATCGCAGTAGAGGGTAAGGACGCAAAAGGTAAGAAGACGGATGAAGTGAATGATGTTTTGAAGGGGTTTCCGGGCACAGACGTAAATATAACGATCAGAAGGCCCGGTGAAGATAAGGATCGGAATGTGGTAGTGAAACGCGACGAAGTATCTGTCAAGAATGTGCCGTACAGTGGTATGTTGGACAATCATACGGGTTATGTTGTACTTACCACGTTTTCAGCAAATGCTGGAAAAAACGTTGGCGACGCGATCAGAAATCTAAGAGAAGAAAACCCTGAGATGAAAAATCTCATATTTGATCTTAGGGATAATGGTGGAGGATATCTCCGTGAAGCGGTGAATATCAGTAATCTGTTTATTCCGCGTAATGAAGTCGTGGTCACTACCAAAGGAAAGGTCCGGGATCGGGATCGTAGTTATAAGACCATGAATGAACCCCTGGTGCCAGATATGCCCGTTGTGATTCTTACCAACAAATGGACGGCTTCTGCATCAGAGATCGTAAGCGGGGTCGTCCAGGATCTGGATCGAGGTGTCATATTGGGAGATAAAACCTATGGAAAAGGTCTGGTACAAAACACGGTTGATCTCGACTATAACTCCAAGCTTAAACTTACCACAGCAAAGTATTACATACCAAGTGGTCGATGCATTCAAAGTGTAAGCTATGCCGATGGCGAGCCGATAGATGTACCCGATGATCAAAAAGCCGAGTTTCGTACCGTGGGCGGTCGAATTGTCCTGGATGGTGGAGGAATCATACCCGATGTAAGAATCGATGATTCCGAGGAAACATCTATCGTTAGATTCCTTCAGGAAAACAATCTAATCTTTGATTACGCCACAAAATATCATCAGGAGCACCCAGAAATTTCAAGCGCTGTTGACTTTCAATTTGAAGACTTTACGGACTTTGTTGATTTTGTTCATGAGAAAAACATTGCCTTCAAGACCAAAACTGAGAAGGTGATCGACGATTTAATGGCTGCTGCAGAAGCCGATCATTTCGACCAGTTCATAAATGAACATCTTTCACAGATTCAGAAAAGTATTGACCAGGAGAAAGCAGACGACCTTCAGGAAAACAAGGATCGGATCATAAATCTGCTTGAAACTGAGATTGTAAGCAGATATTATTATCAGACGGGTAAAACAGAAAAGTCATTGAGAAATGATCAAGAGATTCAATTGGCACTGAATATTTTGAGTGACCATGAAGAATACCGGTCGTATCTTCGCAAAAAGTGAAACTAGCCGCTTTGTAGGACGGGTTTCACCATCAGGATATTCATAGTATATGTCAAGTCTAAGGTTATGTATTGAGACTACGGGCCCTGTTTGTTCCGTGGCAGTAGCAACTGGAAGTGAATTATTAGCACTAAAGGAGATTACGGAGTCATTTCAGCATGCTTCCCAAATTACATTACTGATAGATCAATGTCTGCGTGCTGCAGGTATCCCCTTAGATGATATACAAGCGATCGTGTTGAGTGAAGGTCCCGGATCCTACACGGGCCTTCGTGTGGGTGCCAGTGCCGCTAAGGGCATCTGCTATGGCCAGGACATACCTCTGATTGGTGTTAATACCTTACTTGCCTTAGCATCCGGCATGCTCGAAGAGACGAAAGATTTGAGTCGTTCTTTACTCTGTCCTATGATTGATGCAAGAAGAATGGAAGTCTTCACAGCTCTTTATGACCGGGAATTGAACGAAATCCTCCCTCCCGGCGCTTTAACTTTGACCGAATCGTTTAAGAATACGATAGATCAAGAAGGAGAATCTGTGATATTTGGAGGTGACGGAGCTGAAAAGTTTATGGATAATTTTGAAGGGAAAATGTATAAATATTGCTCAATCAGACCCTCTGCAGCGTATTTAATTGGCCTTTCCGAAAATAAGTTTCAAAACAAAGA
>JAUILM010000390.1 GCA_030432855.1 Bacteroidia bacterium | reverse complement strand
AGTACGAACCGATGCAAGCTTGCCGGGAGTTGGCTGTCATTCTTAAAGCCCGGCAAGGTTCACTCACAGGCCGGGTGACGCTGGTGCCGGTAGTCAATGAACCTGCTTTCAAGATGGCATCAAGAAAAGGTCCGGATGGTTTGGATCTCGCGCGTATTTGTCCGGGGAATCCGGCTGGAAGTATATCTGAAGTAATTGCTGCTGAATTTAGTGATCTGATCCGTTCAGCGGACTACTTTATCGATATGCATAATGGCGGACATATGTATGGCATTATGCCTTTTTCAGGCTATGTCTTACATGAAGACCTGGCCATAAGAGATCTTCAAAAAGCCATGGCTTTTGCCTGTAATTTACCGGTAGTATGGGCTTCGGACGCCACATTGCAAGGTCGTTCTTTGTCGATCGCGAGAGATGCTAATGTGCCCGCAATTTACACCGAAACCGGGGGTAGCTGCGTGTATGATCCGGGGATCACAAAAATGGTGCTGAGCAGTTGTTTTAAGGTACTACACCTGCTTAGGATGTTTGAGTTCGAAGATGAAGAGTCGCAGATCCTTCATTTTCTGGAGGACTTTAGAAAGCAAAGCGGTCACTTGCAGCGTCTGCTACCTTCTCCTGCCAGTGGATTTTTCATTGCGCATTGTTCTTTGTCAGACTATGTGCAAAAAGGGGACGTCATCGGACAGGTGACAGACACGATGGGAGACAAGGTTGTACCTGTTGTGGCAGGTGAGTCAGGTATACTCCTGGTATTACGAAATATTCCCTCTGTCGAAGAAGGGGAATCTTTGGGTGCGATTATTCCGATTACTAAGGGTGAACAATACAAAGCAGTCCATGACTAAGAAAGTAGTGATTATAACCGGGGCCTCCAGAGGAATTGGCTTGTCTGTAGCCAGGGCTTTCCTCCAGGCAGGGCACAAAGTGGTGGCCGTTTCTAACGACGGTGAAGAGCTTACAGACAACTTCAAGGGGGAAGATAAAGAGCAGGTCTTACTACTGGTGGGTGATCTTTCTGACCTAGATTTTGCAAGATCAGTGGTCGAGAAATGCTGGTCAACATGGCAACGCATTGATGCCCTGATCAACAATGCGGCATGGAGAGCCATCGAGCCCTTGTCGGATATAAAGCTTGAGCACTGGGAGCTGACATTGAGAGTTTGTCTGACCATACCGGCACTACTGTCAAAGTGGGCAGCGGATCGGATGATCGAATCAAAACGAAAAGGAGTCATCATAAATATCAGTAGTGTCATGGCCTCCCGTACAGGTGGAACCTCCGCCGCATATATCGCGGCGAAGGGTGGATTGACCAGCTTAACCTATGAAATGGCCGCACTCTACGGACCTCATGACATTCGTTGCATAGCTGTGAGTCCCGGGAATGTACAGACTCAGATGAGTGCTGACTTTAAGGATCCGGATGGTCAAAATATATCGACACAACTCGTGCAGGGAATGGAGGACATGACACCTCTCCAGCGAAGTGCACGGCCGGAGGAAATAGCTAATGCTGTGATATGGCTTTCCAGTGATGAAGCTTCATTTGTTACCGGCACTAACATCGTGGTGGATGGTGGTTTTAGCACCAATTTCAATGCGTATTCATTAAAGAAACTTCAATTCCCGGATCTGTTTTGAGTACCCTACAAAAATATAGAACCCTGCTTGAGATTCCGGATGAGATGCAACTGCTTACTCTCGGAGAAGGCCATACGCCATTAGTGCGGTCACGATCTATTGGTCCTGATCTGGGATTGAAGAATCTATTTTTTAAACTGGAGACATTAAATCCCACGGGATCCTATAAAGACCGTTTTGCTGCTTTGGCATTGTCGGGCCTTCTCGCTGACAGAGCACCCATATGTCTTGCTACTTCCAGTGGAAATACGGGAGCCGCACTGGCAGCGTATTCCACCATTGCAAATATCCCTTGCCATATCGCATTGATAGATGGCACCCCGATGGGAAAGCTTACGCAAATGTATGCACACGGTGCTCACTTATGGATGCTTAAAGACTTTGGCAAGGATGTAAAGAAAACGGACGAGATTTTTGAAGGCTTAAAGGGAATTGCCAGGGAATACAATACAGGTATTCAGGTGAGTGCTTTTTCTACCCAGCCCTTTGCGATGCAAGGCGTGCAAACCATTTCCTATGAATTATGTGACAGAGGAAACCAGCCTCAAGATGTGTTTGTGCCCGCAGGTGGCGGTGGGTTGACACTGGCAATTGCCCGTGGTTTTCAGAAGTGGAGTCTTGCCCATAAGGCTTTACATACAACGAGGGTACACTGCGTACAACCCGAAGGAAATGACACCATGGCATCTGCCATTCGCAATGGGAAGAGAGCTGCACCCGTCGATAAATCAACCACAACGATAAGTGGTCTTCAGGTGCCTTCAATCCTCGATGGAAATGATGTAGTGAGGGAAGTCACAGAAACAGGAGGTAATGGATACCTGGTCACCGACCAAAGGATTATGGAGTGGCAGGAAAGCCTGGCCAGAAAAGAGGGCATTTATGCCGAACCAGCAGGAGCAGTATCGGTCGCCGGACTCGAACGAGCCTTACAACAGGGAGAAATTAATGTAAATGATAACGTCGTGTGCATAATTACAGGACACGGCTTTAAGAATACTTCCGCCGCAAAACCAGAGGTGGTTCACATTAATGAATTTAAAGAACTAAAGAAATTACTGAACAAGTTATGACTGATGCAAAGCAAAAAAATATAGACACTGAATTGGGGGGTGTTTGGCCGGCGCTGATCACGCCCTTGGATGAAAATAAAAATCCCAATTATGAAGAACTGAAGAAGCTCATTGATTTACAGATCGAGGAGGGTATGGATGGGCTTTATCTCCTGGGTTCTACAGGACAGGGAGTACTGTTCAGTGAGGAGCAGCGTATGGAAATTACAGCGAAAGCCGTTGAATTTAACAATGCAAGATTGCCCCTTATCGTACAGGTAGGATCTACTACTACGCAAAGCTCACAGCGTCTGGCCGAGCATGCGGCATCATGTGGTGCGACGGGCATTTCGGCTGTAGGTCCCATCTACTATCAGGCATCAGCTAATAATATGGGAGCCGCCTTAAAGCATTATCGGGATATTGCGGCAGCTTCTGATCTGCCATTTTATCCTTATCAATTGGGCGATAGCGGTTTTAGAGAAGGGGTGGCAGGATTTATTAAAGGCCTTATGGAGATTCCTCACCTGGCAGGAATGAAAATTACAACGGACAATCTTGTCGAGTTAAGAACCATTGCCAGCATTACTAAGGGTGATCTGACTCTATTTAGTGGTGCCGATCCGCTTATGTGTCATGCCGCATTGAGTGGTGCTGACGGTGCCATTGGGACGTTCTACAATTTATGGGGACCCGAATGCAAGAAGATCCGTGCTGCATTCTTGAATGGTAATGTGGTCAAAGCAATCAACTTTATGCAGACTTTTCATGAAGTTATTATGCATGTCATCCCCAGTATCTGGTCATTTATTCGACAGGGAATAAAGTATCGATATGGGATCGAGGTAGGATTGCCGATTCATCCACTTGGTAATCAGGATAATACATGGAGCGATGATGAAGTGGTGGAGCTCGTAAATCGTGTGATTAATTCAGCAAAAATAGAAGATTAAGTTATGACATACGGTCTGAAAGAAATTGAGGAAAAATTATATAGCGCGGTATTGTCTGATGCCATGGACAGTCTGGGTTACCGAAATCAATCACCTAATATTGACCTAAGACCCTACACAGGAATTTCGATTTTAGTCGGAAGATGCAAGACCACACTCTGGGCAGACATGTTTCACGAGGATCCCAATCCTTATGCATTGGAATTACAGGCAGTAGATAGTTGCAAGGAAGGAGATGTATTAATCGCCGCTGCCGGTGGGTCGATGCGGTCTGGAATCTGGGGTGAACTATTGTCAACTGCTGCCAGAAACAGTGGATGCAAAGGTGTGGTCGTAGACGGAGCAATTCGGGATGTGGCAGCTATGCGAAAAATGGCTTTTCCTGCTTTTGCACTTGGAACCAGCGTATATGACAGTTTACATCGTCAACGAGTGATTGATCTTGATGTACCTGTAGAAATTGCAGGTGTCACCTTTGAGCCGGGAGCTCTCCTATTTTGTGACGAGGACGGAATCGTGGTTGTACCCAGGGAGATAGAAGAAGAGACATTGGCAAAGGCATTTCATAAAGTAGAAGCAGAAAATATTAGTCGTGAAGAAATACGCAATGGCATGAAAGCCTCACTGGTTTATAAAAAATATGGAGTATTATGATACATAGGAAGATAATAACAGGGCCGGATGTGCCTGTAAGTGGCTTGCCATTTTCGCCCGGTCTCAAAGTAGGGCCCTGGCTTTTTATTTCAGGTCAGGCATCCGTCGACAAAAAAGGAAATATTGTAGAGGATACGTTCGAGGGAGAAATGCGCCGTTCTTTTGAAAATTTGAAAGATATTTTGAAAGGGGCGGATCTTGATCTTAGCCATGCAGTGCAGGTACGATGCTATGTGGGTAAGAAAGAATATCTGGCAGAATTTAATACCATTTACCGAGAGTATTTTGAGACACCTTATCCTGCAAGAACAACGCTCATCGGCTGCCTTAGCGATATACTTAAATTTGAAGTTGATCTGGTAGCATATGCCGACCCAGCGTGAGTATACAATCGGCCTGGTGGGTATTTATCATGAATCAAATACCTTTTTATCCACGAAAACATCTTTTCAGAATTTTCAGGAAGGACACTTTTTCATGGGTGAAAGAATTCGGGACGAGTATATACACGCCCATCACGAAATTGGTGGTATGGTGGAAGTGCTTGATGCCCATCCCAGTATAACTCTTATACCCCTTTTTTTTGCAGAAGCTACACCCGGAGGTACCATCGAATCCTCAACTGCCAAAAAGCTGATAGAGGACCTGTTGCAGAGCCTTCGCAGTGCAGGGACACTGGATGGATTGATGGTGGCAGTGCATGGAGCTGCTGTAGCTGAAAGTCATAGTGACTTTGATGGCTATTGGCTGGAGGAGGTACGCCAATTGGTTGGTGATATTCCAATCATTGGTACGCTCGACCCCCATGCGAATGTAAGTCAAAAGATGGTCACCGCCACGGATGGCCTCATAGCCTACCAGACGAATCCTCATATTGACCAACGCGAGACTGGTAAACGTGCTGCTGGCCTTATGGTGGAGGCGATCATTGACAAAACTCAATTTTTTCAAAAGCTCCGACAGTGTGATCTTGCCATTAGCATTGATCGACAGTATACAGCTGCGGATCCCTGTCGCTCCCTCTACGACTATACAGAGGAGCTACGTGCAATTGATGGTGTTGCTTCCATTAGCGTATTACTGGGGTTTCCTTATGCTGACGTTCAGGATATGGGATCGGCATTCATTGTGGTGTCTAAAAAGTCCTATGGTCAGGCTAAAGAGGTGGGTGAAATGTTAAACTCTTATCTCTGGAGTCGACGCAGGGATTTCGCCGGAAAATTTACAGATGTTGATGAAGCAATCCGAAAACTTAAGGGTGCTCGAAAGCCAGTGCTTTTACTGGACATGGGAGATAATGTGGGGGGTGGTTCACCGGGCGATGGTACCATACTGCTGGAAGCTCTGGAGCAATGTGACTATAAATCGTTCGTATGTATCTATGACCCGGGGAGCGTGGAGCAACTTCAGCACGCTAAACCTGATTCCGTAATGGAAATTTCTATAGGCGCAAAGACAGATAGGCTTCATGGTCAGACATTAGTAAGAACTGTGACACTGGTGAAAAGCGACGATGGAAAGTTTTCAGAATCCGCACCTAGACATGGAGGTCAGGTGCACTATGATCAGGGACAAACGGCCATTGTCCGGACAGAGACTGATAATACCATCATGCTCACTTCAAAACGCATGGTACCTTTTAGTCT
>JAUILM010000389.1 GCA_030432855.1 Bacteroidia bacterium | reverse complement strand
CGGCCAGTCCCGGGGCCAGGATACCATCATCATTTGTGACCAGGATAAGCGGTGTTTTTGTTGTCATCCGTCCTTTTTTTGACAAAGATAGGATAACAACACATATATAGCATTTGGCACATGTCTACTTTCAATAGAAGTGAGTTACTCAAAACTTGATAAAGGTGCCGGTCGATCGTGTGGAGTCAGTCCATCGAATGTCGACAAAATATAGACCAGTCCTCAGTGTACTGACATTCAGACTAACATTTTCGAAGGATTCAATCCTCTGCACGGTCTTTCCTGTCATATCGAATATCCAGACCCTCTTGGGTTGCATATCTTTATTGTGCTCGATTCTAAGTGTCTCGATCACGGGATTAGGACTGATTACCACCCGGTGCAATGCCTTATCAACAGTGGATGTTACATTATCGCTTCCCAGGCCTAGCTGATCAAGTTCAAAAGTGACGATTGACTTTCCAAAAGTGGCGGCAATGAGTTCGTTATTTTCGACATTGTAATCGAGGTCGAAGACCGGAATCGCCGGCAGATTATTACCCATGGTTGTCCACACACTCCCTCCATTTTCCGTTATAAAAATACCAGCGTCAGTAGCTGCGAAGAGGACTTCATCTCCATTGTTAGGGAGAATGAACAAGTCATTGACAGGAATATTCGGAAGGTTGCCTGAAATGCTTTCCCAATGCATACCACCATCCAGGGATTGCAGAACATGGGGTGTGTTGTCGGCATCTTTAAATCCTGAAAGAGAAGTATAAATATGCTCTTCCCACGTGGGAGAATGATGGATTGACGTGATATATCGATCTGGAATGTCAGTGGAAGAGTTGCTCCAGGTACTACCCATATCCTCCGTGATCCAAAGATTACCATCACCCGTACCTACAGCCAGAGATTGAGCCGAAAAGAACGACTCTGATATCGCGGTGACATTGCTGGTCGCTGCCAAATGTATAATCGTATCTGTCAACAGAGGACTAATCGCCTGGAAGTCAACATCCGTACCTAGAACACTTCGATACAACCGATCCGTTCCCATGTAGATATGATCAGGATTGTGTCGGCTCATGATGACCGGTGCATCCCAATTGATGTTGTCTGCCGTATTTATTCCACGTGTGGCATTTCGATACGTTTGTCCACCATCGTTTGTCACCGAAAGACCACCTTCCTGCGTTTCAACATAATAGATCAAAGGTTCCTCCGGATGGAAGATGGTACGAAATCCATCCCCGCCAAAGTATCTTTGCCAGTTATTGATTTCGGATGCGTTGCCTGATAAGCTTCCATTGTCCTGAGCCCCGCCATAATATGTACTGGGGTTATGTGGATTGTAAGCAACATGGTAGAATTGGGTAGTAGGGATATTTTCCAGATCCGTCCAGGATTGGCCGCCATTCTGACTTCCGTATAATCCGCCATCAGTGGCCAACAAGATCTCCTGATCTGAAAGAAAGACCAGATCGTGCATGTCCACATGCACCACGTCCCCATCACCGGTATCTGCTCGCTGCCATAGACCAGTGACCGGATTTCTTCTGTAGAGTCGTACACCCAGCAGGAAGATTTCTTCTGGATCGGTGGGATGCACTTCGATTTTTCCAAAATACCAGCCAAATCCCTGTAGTGCAGTCGCAGGTAACCCACTCAAGGGGTCGGTATCAACTTCTGACCAGGACACACCACTATCGGGAGATCTGTAGACTCCATATACCTCATGGTTTGTGCCCACATACACCGCATAGATCTGCTGGGGATCTGAAGGAGCAATAGCCAGACCGATGCGCGACTGAGCATCAGTGGGCAATCCTCCCTGGAGGTGGTCCCAGGTGTTACCTCCATCTTGAGTTTTATAGATTTTAGCACCCTCACCTGAGGTGACAGACTCACGGTTGTTTCGAATTCGGTCCCACCCGGCGGCGAAGAGTACGTTGGGATTTTCCGGAGACATAGCAATGTCAATTATTCCTGTCATCTCTGACAGAAAAAGGATCTGTGTCCAGGTTGCACCGCCATCAGTGCTTTTGTATAACCCACGATCGTCAGTCCGTTCGAAAGGTGAACCCATCGCTGCAGCATATATCGTGTTGGGGTCAGTAGGGTGGATGATGATTTCAGAGATGATTCCTGTCTCACCAAGTCCCAAAGCCTCCCAACTGGTACCCGCATCTTGTGACTTATAGATTCCCTGACCTATAAAGGGTGTGCCGGTGATGTTGGGATCTCCGGTTCCGGCATAGATTATCTGGGTCTGAACAGGATCAATAGCCAGGCAGCCGATGGATAGTATGGGGTAATCATCGAATATGGGATACCATGAACCACCAGCGTCCTGCGTCTTGTAGATGCCACCACTGGCATAGCCTATATAAATCGTCTGTGGATCGGAGGGATCTACTGCGATGTGATTGATCCGGGCGCCGGCATTACCCGGTCCCTGAGTTTGCCATGATCCGGCTGATCTTTGGGAGGAATTTCGTCTAGCAGCCTGGAGTGTTTTATAATATGCGGTCAGGTCCAGATTTGTCTCTGGGTAGGCACGCTGAAAATGGAGATGATCCGATGGACGGAAGATAGAATGCTCAGCATCTGCCGTGTGATTGGATTCTTCATTATGAAACAAATGAATAATTACATAGGAGAAGAGCACAAGAACTAACACCAATTTTCCCAACTTCTTCATAAATCCAGCCTGGTTGTAAAAGTCCTGAATGCTATCGAAAGATATGAAAAAACCATACGTTCAATTGATCGCTACTTATGGTTTGATGTAGGATATGTGCATCTTTGAGGTTCAAAAATTTTGTGTCATTCGGTGTATATAGATGTTGTGATACCACTGGCCGTGTACTCTACGTATACGTACAAAGTCCCCAGAGAACTGGAGGATTCGATCCAGTTTGGTGTACGTGTAGAAGTACCATTTGGTAAGAAGAAGTTGTATGCCGGACTTGTCATCGAGATTCATAAGACACCTCCCTCATATGCCACTCGCGAGGTCATATCAGTACTGGACGAAGAAGCCATCATCACTCGTCCACAGTTGGACTTCTGGCAGTGGATCGCTCGATACTATTTTTGTGGATTAGGAGAAGTGATGCATGCCGCTGTCCCTTCACGATTAAAATTAAACAGTGAGACTATCATCCTTCCGGGGCCAATGCTGGATGAAAAGATTTTCGATCTGGATGACCGGTCCTACATGATTGCAGAAGCCGTTCAGATTCAAAAGGAATTAACTATTGACAAAATCCGGTCTATCCTGGAGATCAAAACCGTATATCCTCTGATAAAACGCCTCCTGGAAGAGGAGGTGATTGAGTTAAAGGAAGAGCTGCAGGGAGGATTTAAACCCAAAAAGATGGTAGCCATCCGATTGAGTCGGGATAGTGCGGATGCAGAGGCGCGTCAGGAGATGTTTGATCTGGTGGCAAGATCTGATCACCAGACCCGGGCTCTATTGACCATTTTCCAGCTGCAAAGGGACATGAAGGTCATCACGCAGGAACATTTGGTCAAGGTGGCAGAAGTCTCTCATCAGGTGCTGGTAGCTATGGAGAAAAAGGGTGTTATCGAACGCTTTGAGACCACAGTAAGTCGACTGGGATCCTATGATGAAACACTTGATACCGAAAAGCCTCTAAGTGATCAACAACAAACGGCTGTCAAAGCAATTCATGCCGGTATCGACCAGCACCGCCCTGTTTTGCTGCATGGGGTGACTGGCAGTGGCAAGACACGTGTCTATGTTGAATTGATAAGGGAAGTGCTGGCTCAGGGAAAACAGGTGCTTTATCTCCTTCCGGAGATTGCCCTCACTACCCAAATCGTGGGAAGGTTGAAACGGATCTTCGGAGATCAGCTTCTGGTGTATCATTCGAGGATCAATGAGCATAAGCGCGTGGAGGTGTGGCGCAAGGTTCTGGGCACGCCCAAAGTCGTATTGGGTGCCCGATCCAGTATTCTGCTCCCATTTGCTGATCTGGGGCTGGTCATCGTGGATGAAGAACATGATGGGAGCTATAAACAGACGGAACCCAATCCTCGATATCAGGGACGTGATGCGGCCATATACTTGAGTGGACGTCATGAAGCCCTTTGCGTTTTGGGCACGGGTACGCCTTCTTTGGAGAGTTACTACAATGCGCAGCAGGGCAAATACCAACTAGTAGAAATGCCGGAGCGATTTGGTAAGATGCCCCTGCCTGAGGTGGTCCTGGTAGATATGAAAAGACAGGGGTCACATAATCACTTTAGTAAGATTCTTCTGGACGAAATGGAGGAAGCCCATAAGAAGGGATTCCAGACCATTCTCTTCCGAAACCGCAGAGGCTTTGCTCCGGTCATGACCTGTGCCAACTGTGGTTGGACTGCCCTGTGCACCAACTGTGACACTAGTCTTACCTACCACCAATATCGTAATGAAATGCAGTGCCACCTTTGCGGTTATACCGAAAAGACAGCACTGGTCTGTCCTGCTTGTGGAAATCATGAACTGGTCCTAAGAGGTTTTGGTACCGAGCTGCTGGAAGATGAGCTGAAAATTCGGTGGCCTGAAATGAAGATTGGAAGACTGGACCTGGACACTGCCCGTGGAAAGAAAAATCTCGAGCAAATTCTGGACAAGTTTGAGTCAAAGCAGCTCGATATACTGATTGGTACGCAAATGGTCACGAAAGGGTTGGATTTTGATCACGTGAGTCTGGTAGGGATCATTTCCGCAGACCACTTGCTCCACTACCCGGATTTTAGGGCCACTGAACGGGCTTTTCAGTTGATGGAGCAAGTCAGTGGAAGAGCAGGACGAAAACACCACAAGGGACGGGTAGTGATTCAGGCTTATCAGATAAGTCACCCGGTGATTCAGGATGTTCTGCAGCACGATTATCAACGATTTTTTACTCGTGAAATTGAGGAGCGAAAGACCTTTGGCTTTCCCCCTTTCTCAAGGATGATAGAAATTACCGTAAGGCATACGGATGCCACCAAAGCCGAAGCGGCTGCACGTTTTCTCCATAAGTACCTGGCAGACCGGCTGGGAGATCGGGTCAAAGGTCCGATTGTCCCTTCCATACCCAGAGTAAGAAATCGATACATCCAGCATATTGTACTTAAACTTGAAAAAAAGGCTAAACTCATTCGGGATACCAAGTGTTGGATAAAGGAATCTGTGGACTACCTAAAAAAGCAGAAAGGATTGACTACGATTCGTGTGAGTGTCAATGTGGATCCCTGATAAGGCATCCATGTGAAAAACCTATCTTAGGCCCATGAAGGAGTTGCGCGTTATTAACAAATACTTCCTGCGGTACAAGTGGCATATTGTACTGGGTTTTGTGTTTGTAGCCCTTTCCAATTATTTCAGAGTACTTCAACCCCAGGCAATTCGACAGGCGCTTGATATTCTTTATGAGAACATCAGAATGTACCGGCTGTACGATGGGTTTGAGGCGCAGAACCTGCTGCACCGTGATATCGGTACATCCCTTCTGTACTTCGCTATACTTGTACTGGTTTTTGCCCTGCTGATGGGAGTTTTCATGTACTTCATGCGACAGACGATTATTGTGATGTCGCGATTGGTCGAATACGATCTTCGTAAGGACATTTTTTCACACTACGAGGAGATGGATCAGGCTTTCTACCGTCGGAATATGACGGGAGATTTAATGGCCCGTATTTCAGAAGATGTATCAAAGGTCCGTATGTATGTGGGTCCGGCACTGCTCTATGGCATCAACTTGTTTACCCTTTTTGTAATGGTGATCTATTCGATGCTGTCAGTCAGTGTAGAGTTGTCATTATACTGTCTGCTTCCCTTGCCTCTTCTCTCATTATCTATCTACTTTGTTAGTTCGATCATCCATAAGAAAAGTACCATTATTCAAAGACAGCTGGCTAAGTTGAATAGTGTGGCCCAGGAAGTATTTAGTGGGATTCGGGTAGTGAAATC
>JAUILM010000388.1 GCA_030432855.1 Bacteroidia bacterium | reverse complement strand
ATTTCTGCATACCGGACGTGAATATTGGTAAATCGCTGAAAGACCTTTCTCAAGGGGAAACTGATGGAACTGGGCTCAAGTCCTGCCATGGCCACCTGATAGAAAAGTGGTTGAAACTGGTGGTAGTTGTTCTTATCAACCAGCACGACCTGAAAGTCTGATTTTCGAAGGGACTGCGCCAGCTTAAGCCCTGCGAAACCAGCACCAATAATTACAATGCGTTTCTTGTCGGTTTCCGGAACATTAAAGGCCTTTCCCATTATTACTTATTCTTCTCTGTTTTAGGACCACATGGGGTAGGGATACTTCCCCTCTGTACCAAACCTGGCAAATGCAGCTTTCACATGCTCTGCATCTTCTTTATAGGTCACCCCATACCAATGGTCGGTAGAGGTGAGTAATTTTACTTCCACTTCTCCAGACTTGATCAGGTCATCGATTATCAACGGAATATAGTACTCGGCTTTGGGGTTGTCTTTATTGGCTGCAACAAAAGCCCGAAATCCAGCATGAAGATGCCGAAAGATGTCAGGATGAAAGCCCCAGAAATTCATTGACACGACATCATCTTCACTTAGTCCCTCTTCCGCATCCGGTCCGTGAACGACTATACCTTGATCATTCTTACGTATTTTTAGTGTTTCAACAATCCCTGAAAGATTCCCTTTTTCATCGGTAGAACAAACGCCTCTATTGACTGTCCCCATATCGGATAAGGTATTCTTCAACTGATATCCGACCATAGAGTATACATGAGGAGTTGCCTCATTCCTCAAAAACTTACTCATGATATCAAAGCATTGCTGTCCATAGTAATCATCGGCATTGATCACAGCAAATGGTTCATCAATGAGATCATCAGCAACCAATACGGCATGGGAAGTACCCCAGGGCTTTTCTCTCTCAGGCAGATCATCAAATCCCTCAATCTGCGGATTTACAGGTTGGCAGACGTAACCCACTTCGATCTGGCCCTTAAATTTCGATCCTACCTTCTGCTCAAATTCTTCCTGAAAGAAATCTCGGATCACAAAGACCACCTTTGAAAAACCAGCCTGAATGGCATCATATATTGAGTACTCGAGAATCGTTTCGCCATTGGGTCCCAGCTCATCAAGCTGTTTAAGGCCACCATATCGGCTTCCCATCCCTGCTGCCAGTACCAAAAGACTAATTTTCTGATCGCTCATTTTTGATAATTTCAATGATTGGATAAAGATAGAAAGCTGTACTAGATATTAAAACTATCCTTCATATTGTTATCCCTACTAGGCCAATTGTGTATATTCACCTAAAGCGAAGACATGGACCTGACTACACTTGATATTGGAATAATCATTTTCTTTTTTGCCCTAACCCTGGGCATTGGACTGTACGTTTCGAGATCATCGGGAAAAAACACCTCTGAGTACTTTCTATCCGGACGAAATATGCCCTGGTGGCTGCTGGGTATGTCCATGGTGGCTACCACATTTTCGACCGATACCCCCAACCTCGTGACCGATATTGTACGTCAGAACGGCGTATCGGGCAACTGGGTATGGTGGATATTTCTCCTCACCGGGATGCTGACGGTTTTCGTGTATGCCCGACTATGGAGAAAGTCCGGTGTAACGACAGATATAGAGTTTTACGAATTACGGTATGGAGGGGGTCCAGCCCGGTTTCTGAGAGGGTTTCGAGCCATATTTCTTGGATTGATCTTCAATGTGCTGAGCATGTCAGCGGTGTGTTTAGCTGCCATTAAGATTGGAGAAGTGATTCTGGGTTTATCTCCTTTACAGACTATTGGAGCCGCCGCCATTGTGACCGTTGTGTTTAGCTCCATGGGGGGATTTAAAGGCGTTGTGTATACAGACTTCGTATTGTTCTTTGTGGCGATGGTAGGTTCCATTGGTGCTGCAGTAGTCGCAGTCAATCTACCGGAAGTAGGAGGACTGGAAGCTATGTTCGCACATGAATCCATCCAGTCCAGTATGAATATCCTTCCGGATATCAATAATCGGGAGGTAGTCATCACATTGATCATCATACCCCTCGCAGTCCAGTGGTGGGCGGCCTGGTACCCGGGAGCTGAACCGGGTGGTGGTGGATATATCGCGCAGCGAATGTTAGCCTCAAAGAGTGAAAGTCATGCCGTGGGTGCTACCTTTTTCTTCAACATCCTGCATTATGCGCTGCGACCCTGGCCATGGATTCTGGTAGCTTTGGCATCACTGATTGTTTTTCCCGATCTGGCTAGTATCAAGGCAGCTTTCCCCAATATCAGCGACGACAAGTTAGGACATGATCTGGCATACCCTGCCATGCTTACGTTCCTGCCCGCCGGTCTACTCGGTCTGGTACTGGCAGCTTTGATTGCCGCTTTTATGTCGACGATTTCGACACACCTCAACTGGGGTGCTTCTTATTTAGTGCATGACTTCTACAAACGCTTTATTAACACAGAGGCCAAGGAGAAAGAATATGTGATGGCGGGAAGAGTCACCACCTTTATTCTGATGGCACTGGCGGCTACTATGGCTCTATTTATGACCAACGCCCTGCAAATCTTCAACTATATCCTCATGTTCGGAGCGGGTACCGGCCTTATATTTATACTTCGATGGTTCTGGTGGCGTATAAATGCATGGAGTGAGATAGCTGCTATGTTCTCTTCTGGCATCATATCATTTGTCTTTGCTTTCACCGATGCATATCCGGACTCCTGGGATCCAAGTCTGCAATTTCCGGTCATAGTGCTCATCACAACCATTGTATGGATTACCGCCACCTTCGTGACTCAACCGGAAGCGATAGAAACACTCAAGAACTTTTACAGTCGAACGCAACCCTTTGCAGCCGGATGGAAACCCGTACTTCAAGAAGCCGCATTAAAAAACGAACCACTGGAGGAGGGTTCAGCTCGCACCTTGCCGATGGGTATACTTGCCATGCTTATTGGTACCCTACTCGTATATAGTCTTTTATTTGCCACAGGCAAGTTCTTATACGGTGCTTACGGATCTGCTTTCATATTACTCGCAGTGTCCCTACTAGCTGCCTTTCTGCTGGTAAGATTATGGAAAAGGGCTGGAGCCGACTTGATTTAATGTGTTCAAATGTTCTCACACAAAACGAAGATCAGAGTTCGATATGGAGAGACCGATCAAATGGGCATCATGTATTATGGCAACTATGCTCTCTACTATGAAGTAGGACGTGTGGAAGCCATTCGTTCACTGGGAGTGACGTACAAAAGTCTGGAGGAGGATGGCATCGGTATGCCAGTTGTCCGACTTGAAAGCAGGTTCCTTAAGCCTGCATATTACGATGAGGTAGTGACGATCACCACCTCCATCGAAGAATTGCCGCACCGTTTGATTACCTTTCATGTTACCATGCACAATGAGAATGATCATCTGATCCATAAAGCGAGAGTGGTACTTTGCTTCCAGAATTTTGAAAATGGTGCGATGGTAAAAGCCCCGGCTAAAATCATCGAAAAACTAAAGCCGTATTTTGACGATGCGTGAGTTGTTTAGGCAATTAATTCACTGGAAGAATAGGCTCATTCGACTCTTGACACGGTGGGCCAAGCATACCTCTCTGCCTGGTTTTTTCAAAATCCCCATTTGGGACATCATGGTATTTCTCATTGGGGAACTAAAGAAAGAGGACATAGTCACCCGCAGTGAAAGCATGGCATTCAGTTTTTTTCTTTCACTTTTTCCTGCCATTATCTTCATGTTTACGCTCATCCCGTACCTTCCCGTGGAAGATATCGATAGTGTGATTCGTACGGCCATTCATGAGGTGATGCCTGACAATGCCCATGCATTCCTGTTTGAGACTGTGGATAGCATCACTTCGATTCCGAGAGGAGGACTGCTTTCTTTAGGTTTTATTCTTGCTCTGTTATTTGCCTCGAGTGGATTGACGACGATGATTCGAGGATTTGAGAAATCGTACTCTGTTTCCTTTAAAGAACGATCCTTCATTCGTAAAAGAGGAATTGCCCTGGGACTGACTTTGTTTGTGGGATTGTGTTTTATTTTATCGGGGGTAATTGTCGTAGCCGGCAACCGAATATTGGGTTTGATTTTTGACGAAGATGCGGATTCATGGACTACCGTATTCCTGTTTGGAAGCATAAAGTGGCTTGCTATCCTCTTTCTGTTTTACAGTGTGATCAGCGTAAACTATAAATTTGGACCTGCACTAAAGAAGAGAATCGCCCTGATTTCACCAGGTACGACCATGGCCACAGTGGGGACACTACTTACCAGTATTCTATTCTCCTACGTCATTGATAGTTTTGGGACTACCAACCGTATTTATGGTCCCCTGGGCTCTCTCATCATCATGCTGGTTTGGATGCAGATCAATTGCTTTATTCTACTGGCAGGGTATGAATTGAACGCCAGCATTGCGATAAACAGAGACCTTAGGACTGCAAAAATCCTAACAGAAAAGAAAAAGAAAAATGCAAAGATCGATCCCTCCGCGATCAAGAAGAGGGGTCCTGGTCGCCCCAGCGAGTTCTGACAATGTCGAACCCTGCCAAATCCAAAACTCGTGAAATCACGGAATCAATCATCTCTTCGATACTTTTTGGCTGGCTGTAAAAAGAAGGAATTGCCGGACAAATCACAGTACCTGCCAAAGTGAGCAATTCCATATTCCTGATATGTATCAGACTAAAGGGAGTTTCACGAGGTACCAGGATCAATTGGCGACGCTCTTTGAGAATAACATCAGCCGACCGGGTCATCAGATCATTGGAAATACCATGAGCAATACGACCCAACACACCCATACTACAGGGACAGATGATCATCGTATCGTACCTGGCTGATCCGGAAGCAAAAGGTGCATTAAAGTCATCATTCTCATAGAAATCAAAGGGATAATTCGACGGATCGAAGGAACCGATTTCCAAATTCCAGTTTACAATTCCATTCCTGGATATCACGACACCCACCTGGTCCCATTGGTCCTGAATAGATAGCAGACCATCCAGTAGCTGCTTCGCATAGATGGCTCCGCTGGCACCTCCAATTCCGATTACTATTCTCCGCATGTCCTTCATTCCTGTGTGGTAAATCTAGTACAATATCTCTTGGCGCTAAATTTGATAATTATCATAACAACATGATACTAACTCTGACTTGATATGAATGGTTTATTTACTCTCCTGACAATGCTGCCCCTTTTTCTCTTTCCCACTGATCCACCTTCGGATATCTTACATGAAGAATCCACGGCGACTATCGAATGGTTGACCTGGAAAGAAGGCATGAAGCGCTCGAAGAAAAGCCCGGGACTGGTGTTGGTGGATATTTATTCTGATCAATGTCGTATGTGTAAACTTATGGACCAGCGAACTTTGCTAGACTCCAACGTCATAAGCTATATTAATGAGCACTTCTATCCTATAAAACTGGATGCCAAGGGACAAGAGGTACTGACCTGGAAAGGGGAAGCATATGAATGGAATCCCAAACTCCGTGCTGGTATTCATATGTTGGCTTACGAACTTTGTAGTGGGAATCCCTCCTTTCCTGCCTTTGTTGTACTAGATGAATCAGGGACCCCAATCCACATGACGAAAGGTTTCAAAAACCAGGGTGTATTCCTCAGTCAGCTAAAAATGTCGGTAAAAAAAGCAGAAACTCAGGCGACCCATCCTGGCAGGTAGTTATAAATGACTACAGTATGGACGAAATTTCTCTTCTGCATTCTATTATTGGATGATGGACCTTTTCGTATTTTCGCCGATCCATGTCAGCCAGCAAGATTATAGTGCAGCCAGTCGAAAGCAAACAGGATCTTAAAAGATTCGTAGACTTTCCCTACACCCTGTATAAGGACAATCCCTACTGGGTACCTCCTTTGCGAAGTGGAGAAATGGAATTGTTTGAAGAAGATAAGAATCCGGCATTTGAACATTGTGAAGTACAGCTATTCCTTGCCACTGAGGAAGATCAAGTAGTAG
>JAUILM010000387.1 GCA_030432855.1 Bacteroidia bacterium | reverse complement strand
GATGCCCCCCGATTTGAATACCGAGGGTTGCATATTGATATAGCGCGCAACTTCACTGATGTACAGCAGCTTATCAAAGTAGTGCGACTGATGGGTTTCTATAAATTGAATAAACTCCACCTCCATCTGACGGATGATGAAGGTTGGCGCCTTGAAATCCCGGGTTTGCCTGAGCTGACAACTTATGGAGTGCGAAAAGGCCCACTTGAAGAAGGACTTCCTCCTGCTTATGGGTCGGGATCAGGTTCAAGCCAGGCTGGAAGTGGCTACCTGACACGAGATGAGTACATGCAATTGATTAAGGAGGCATACAAACATCACATTGAGGTAATACCCGAAATCAATGGCCCCGGGCATGCCCGTGCTGCTATCAGGGCTATGCAAAAAAGATACGAACTGGCGATGCAGGCTGGCAATGAAAATGAAGCACGCGATTATCAACTGCATGACCCTAATGATGAGTCTCAGTACATCTCTGCTCAGAACTATACAGATAATGTAATTTGCGTCTGTCTGGAATCTCCATACACGTTCCTCGACAAGGTAGTTGGTGAAGTGGTACAGATGCATGAAGAAGCGCAGGTGCCTCTCAAAATCATTCATATGGGAGGTGATGAAGTACCTGCAGGCTCATGGATGAAGTCCCCGGAGTGCGAAAGACTCATGCGTGATGAACCCCTAATTGATGATCAAAGAGACATCTTCAAATACTTCATTCTTCGATACCAGGAGATAGCATCAAAGTACAATCTTCAACTAGCGGGCTGGGAAGAAATCGTGATGCATGAAGAAGAGGTAGATGGACTCATGCAGATGGCTCCGGATCCATCGTTAACGGACAAAAACATGATTCCTTACGTTTGGAATTCTACCCTGGGTGGTGGGCATGAGGATATGGCTTACAAGATGGCAAATATGGGCTATGATGTTGTGCTTTGTAACTCTTCCAATCTGTATTTTGACATGGCATATGATTATGATCCGGGAGAAGATGGCCTGTATTGGTCTGGTTTTGTAGACACCCGTAACGCATTTGAATTTACACCCTTTAATATCCTGTCTTCTGTGCTTTATGATGATGAGGGTAGCCCCGTAGACGGACTGGCCATTGCACGTGAAAAGACTTCGCTGCAAAAAGAAGCTCAAGGAAATATACTGGGCATACAGGGTGAGATGTGGTCCGAAACCATCTGGAATAATGAGCGCCAGGAATACATGCTGCTTCCCAAGATGCTGGCACTAGCCGAAAGGGCCTGGAGTACCGCCCCGGACTGGGCCGATGCATCAAGCCGCACGGAGGTGGAAACTGAACTGGATCGTCGCTGGAATGAATTTGCTAACCGACTGGGACAAATTGAATTGCCGCGACTTGACTATCTGGAAAATGGATATGGATATCGACTACCTCCTCCAGGTGCTGTCATCCAGGATGGAAAGCTATTTGCTAACGCTGCATTTCCCGGGTTGGCAGTCCGATATACCCTGGATGGATCAGATCCCACACAATCATCTGCGTTGTACCAGGGTCCCATAGATCTGCAAGCGGGACAATTAGTAAAAATAGCCACATTTAATACCACTGGGCGTCACAGCCGAATTATGACAATTGTATCAGAATCATTTGAAAAATAACGGGATTGTAAAAGATAGGTGATCTCAATGGTAAACATCTAAGGACTTTACCACAAACTTGGGATATTTATCTATTTTCACAGCCACATTTAGACCAACTTATGAGAATAGGCGTACTCAAAGAACAAAGCGATAAGCGAGTTGCCATTGTCCCTGCCGTAGCCAAAAAACTGGCGGATCTGGGTGCCACTTTGCAGATCGAATCAGGTGCCGGAGCCAATGCTGGATATGACAATAATGCGTATGATGGTGCAAACATCATTGATCGAGCAGCAGTATTGCAGCGCTCCGATGTTCTTATCTCTATCAATCCGCTACCGGAGGATGAATTGAAGTCCTTACAAAAGAATACCTTGCTCATCTCTGAATTCAAACCTTTCTTTGACAAGGATGTGTCTGAAAGACTAAAGACTCAAGGTCTCAGGGCCATCAGTATGGACATGATTCCACGGACCACTTTGGCCCAATCCATGGATGTACTGAGTTCTATGGCCAGTATTGCCGGATATAAAGCAGTACTCACTGCAGCTAATATATTGCCACGTTATTTCCCGATGATGATCACAGCAGCTGGTAGTATAAAACCTTCTAAAGTATTGATTCTGGGAGCAGGAGTGGCCGGACTTCAGGCAATAGCCACCGCCAAAAGGCTGGGAGCGCAAGTGGAAGCTTTTGACACCAGGACAGCCGCCAAACAAGAGGTGGAAAGTTTAGGAGCCCGCTTTGTCGAAGTAGCGGGTGCCAAAGAGGACACCGGTGCTGGAGGTTATGCCGTAGAACAAGATGAAGACTTTATCAAGCGACAGCGAGAAGAGGTTCAAAAGCGAGCTATGAACGCGGATGTAATCATCACTACTGCTCAGGTACGAGGGCGAAAGGCTCCGATTCTTGTACCATCATCTACGGTCGAAAAAATGAAACCAGGATCTGTCATCGTGGACCTTGCTGCCAGCACAGGCGGTAATTGTGAACTCACGCAAGATCGACAAACTATTCAGCACAAAGGTGTATTTATCGTCGGCAACTCGGCACTGGCCGATGAAATGCCGGAAGATGCCAGTACCCTGTACGCCAATAACCTTCTGAATTTTCTGAAACTGATCATCAAGGAGGGCGAGCTAAATCTCGACTTTGAAAACGAGATTGTTCAGTCTGCCTTCATCACGCATTAATGATTTATTATGGATACCGTTCTTCAGTTCTTTAATGAACAACTGATCATGATATACCTGTTGATCTTCACGATCATCCTGGGTTTCGAAGTTATTTCCAAAGTTCCTACTGTATTACATACCCCACTGATGTCGGGCGCTAATGCAGTCAGTGGAGTAGTAATCATAGGTGCCATTTTATTGATTCGGCAGGCTGATTCAGGAGATGTCCTGCAGCTAGGCCTGGGTACTTTAGGTGTCATTCTGGGTATGACCAACGTGATAGGTGGTTTTGCGGTGACCGACCGCATGTTAGAAATGTTTAAAAAGAAAAAGAAATAATCGATGCTGATCAGCTTAATCAATCTCAGTTATTTAATTGGTGCTGTTGCCTTCGTATGGGGTCTAAGACTACTGAGCTCGCCTGATACAGCACGTAGAGGAAATATTCTGGCCAGTATCGGAATGGGGATAGCCATTTTGGCTACGCTCGTGGCTCCGATATCCGGAGGAGACAATAACTACCTGTGGATTCTGATCGGCCTGGTAGTCGGTGGTGGAATTGGCTGGGTAGCCGCCAAGCGAATTGCCATGACGGCCATGCCACAGATGGTATCAGTGTTTAACGGATTAGGAGGAGCGTGTGCGACCGTACTGGCACTTGCCGAACTCTTCAAATACTACGATGGGACCATGACTATGGGCCTTGGGCAGCTGGGTATAGTGCTATTCACGCTGCTCATTGGTGCTGTTTCATTCACAGGTAGTATGCTTGCTTTTGGAAAACTGGATGGGCGCATCAAGGACAAGCATGTTATTCTTCCCGGACACACCATCATCAATATCATTCTATTAGTTGTGGTGCTGGCCCTTGCCGTGTGGCTCATGATACAGGGATCTGCCGCGGGAACTGGACTGATGGTAGTATTCCTGGTGGCAAGTTTACTCTATGGCTTTTCATTTGTCGCTCCAATTGGTGGTGCCGATATGCCAGTGGTGATCTCCTTGCTGAACTCTTTTACCGGTCTGTCTGCAGCGGCGGCGGGCTTAATCTATGGCAACCAGATCATGCTCGTAGGTGGTATCCTGGTGGGAGCAGCCGGTACTATTCTTACCGTACTCATGTGTGATGCCATGAACCGATCGCTACTCAATGTAATCATTGGTGGATTTGGCTCAGCCGGAGGCGGTTCGAAAGGTGAAAGTGGTGATCAGGTGGCAAAGGAAGCCACGGTGACCGATGCCTCGATCCAACTATTCTATGCTAACTCTGTCATGTTTGTACCTGGCTACGGACTCGCAGTTGCTCAGGCTCAGAAAGCTCTGAAGGAATTGGATGATCTGCTGGAAGGTAATAATGTAGATGTTAAATATGCTATCCACCCGGTTGCGGGTAGAATGCCTGGTCACATGAATGTATTGCTGGCCGAAGCTGACGTACCTTATCCGAAGCTCCTGGATCTGGAGGATGCAAATGCTGCACTTAAGGACACAGATACAGTAGTGATCGTGGGCGCGAATGACGTGGTAAACCCTGCTGCTTTAGATGATCCCGGCAGTCCCATTTATGGAATGCCCGTACTGGAAGTCTGGAATGCCAAGAACATCATCGTGCTCAAACGAAGTATGAGTCCCGGATATGCGGGTATTCAAAATCCACTTTTCTTCCATGAGAAAAATAGAATGCTATTTGGAGATGCAAAAGACTCAATCCAGAAACTAGTCCAGGAAGTGAAGAACATGTAAGGTAAGCGCTTCAAGACTTTGTTTCCGGATATAAGCCCTCTTGCAAAATCTGACACCTGAAAGTGTCCAGCCCTTAATGCTCTGCCCCCTATTGTGAAAATAGTGTTATTTCCTTCCTTTGAATTCCAAAAGCTTTAGGGAATAGGGAATATAAATCCTGAATTGGCAGAAAAAGGTTTAGTAATCAGAGTTCAAATAATTCTGAGGTTAAAATCTCGCCTGATCTTCTCACATAAAGATCATAGCCACTCTAATCATTTTAGGTTATGATGACGATCATCGTGCATCGCTTCATGCAGCTATACCTTGCTGGCATCAAACACATTTTAATTTTAAAAAAAACATATAACTATGCCTTTCGACTTAAGCCAATATGAAATCCACACTCCTGAGGTCTATCGAAATCTAAGTGTTCCCGAGTTGTATGAAAAGGCACTTCGCCTCGAAAAGGGCACAGCTATCTCTGACAAAGGTGCTCTGATGGCATACTCCGGTGAGAAGACAGGAAGGAGTCCTAAAGACAAACGTATTGTCAAACAAGAACCTTCCATGGACAACATTGACTGGGGTGAGATCAACATCGAACTTGATGAGCACACCTTTATGATCAATCGTGAGCGTGCCCTGGATTATCTGAATACACTTCAGCGTGTGTACGTTGTCGATGCATTTGCAGGTTGGGATCCGAAATATCGGTTGAAAATCCGCATCATCTGTACCCGGGCATACCATGCCTTGTTTATGCAGAATATGCTGATCATGCCGACCCCAGAGGAATTGGCAACTTTTGGTGAACCGGACTACGTGATATTTAACGGAGGCGTATTTCCTGCCAACCGATACACTTCACAGATGACATCTACTACCAGTGTAGATCTCAATCTGGAGTCAAAAGAGTTTGTCATTCTCGGTACTGAGTATGCTGGTGAAATGAAAAAAGGCATTTTCTCGGTCATGAACTATCTCATGCCCTTGCAGGAAGTCTTACCTATGCACTGTTCGGCCAATGTGGGCGAGGAAGGGGATGTGTCCATTCTATTTGGATTGTCAGGCACGGGAAAAACTACTTTGAGTGCAGATCCGAAGCGAAAGCTGATTGGTGATGATGAACACTGCTGGACGGATGATGGAGTCTTCAATATCGAAGGAGGATGCTATGCCAAGGCCATCGACCTGAGTGAGGAAAACGAACCGGACATCTATAATGCCATTCGCTTCGGTACTATCCTGGAAAATGTGGTATATGATCAACACACGCGAGAGGTTGACTACTCGGATACATCGATCACACAGAATACGCGCGCATCCTACCCTATCAAATACATAGACAATATTCAGATGCCGTGTATGGCAGGGCATCCAAAAAACATCATCTTCCTGACGGCAGATGCCTTTGGTGTGCTACCTCCCGTGAGCAAATTGACACCGGAACAAGCGAGCTACCACTTCATATCCGGGTACACGGCAAAA
>JAUILM010000386.1 GCA_030432855.1 Bacteroidia bacterium | reverse complement strand
GCGTATTTACCAGGCAGGTATCACCAAGATTGGTGTTGTACACCGTGGATTTTCCAAGTTTGGTCACACCATCTATCGAAACGTGCCTCAATGGCAGATTCCGATTGAACTAAAAAGAAATTTTCCCGATCTCATGATGATCTGTGATGCTTCACATATTTGTGGTACCAGAGAATACCTTTATGAAGTTTCACAGACGGCTTTGGATCTTCAGTTTGATGGTCTGATGCTAGAGTCGCACTGTGACCCTACTAATGCATGGAGCGATGCCAAGCAGCAGGTTACTCCATTCGATCTCAAGGAGCAGATACTGGACAGGTTGATCATGCGAGCCGCTAATTCGGATTCGATAGATGATAATATCGAGGATTTACGATCACGTATTGACAGCATCGATAAAGAGATCATTCAAATGATGGGAAATCGCATCAAGGTTGCTCAGAAGATCGGAGAGTATAAGAAAAAGCAAAATATTGCGATTCTTCAACCCGCCAGATGGAATGAGATCATAGAAAGTACTATGGAGCAAGCTAAGCCTTTGGGACTGAGTGAAGAATTTATATCAAGATTGTTGAAAGCGATGCATCAGGAATCTATCAATCATCAGGAGCAGATCATGCAGAGTGATTCTTCTGTGAAAAATGTGAAATGATGGCCTGACTTTTGCACCAGATATAGCTGTTTTTAGCACGGACGGGACGCGGTATTTTACCTATTATATTTTCCCATATATAGTCTTGTTTGTCCAATATAAGTAGTTATCTCCTCGAAGATTACATATTTGTAATTCGTTTATATTATTTTTCCCTTCTAATATTCATTTTTTAATAGAAAATGATCATATTAGCATCGAGGATCATAATTTGATTTTTAAAAACCGAGATAACTTGATATGTTGATTTTGTGCATTACCTCCGTTTCGTTCCTGTTAGGAGCAGCTATAATTTCTGGTACAAAGCTGGTATCTACCAAGAAACGAATGTTCTGAAGCATAGCCTTCCAAGTTACAACACCACTAATCACTATTTTTTCTCAACACATTACTGACCCTGCCGGGGTGATCTGATTACCAGGCGTTACCTGCCTGACAGGATTTTCATTGGATTGTGGCAGGGAAGCAGCCTTGCATCGGACGTGGTGCAATTGGGATCGATTTTTCGTGAACCGACCCCGACCTCATCTTGTTTAGATTATTACCTTTGAACAAATTTTTCAACTGGAAGTATGATCAAGGCAATGTCCAATGCCAAGATACCCACTCCTTGGGGTGAATTCAATCTGATAGCCTATGGCTCAGATGACCACGATGCCATGCCTCATTTGGCCCTGGTACACGAAAAGACTCAAGGAAAAGAAAACGTGTTGGTAAGGATCCATTCTGAATGTATGACAGGCGATCTGTTTGGTTCTGCTCGCTGTGAATGTGGATCACAATTGAGGCAATCACTTGATTTGATCAGCAGGCAAGGTGGTGTTGTGATATACTTGCGACAGGAGGGTAGAGGTATTGGTTTGATTGAAAAGCTGAAAGCCTACGAATTGCAGGATACTGGTCTGGATACGGTCGAAGCAAACGTTCAGCTTGGCCATGCTCCTGACGAAAGATCCTTTGATCTGGGGGTAAAGATTCTAAGAGACCTGGGCATCAAATCCATACGATTATTGACCAATAATCCGGATAAGATTAAAGCCATCGAAGAGTCAGAGATTGATCTGTTGGAAAGAGTTCCTATCATCATTGAGACCAATGCGGACAATGAAAACTATATGGATACCAAGAAACGAGTTCTCGGTCACCTTTTAGACTAAACCATTTTAGAAGATGTATTGCTAGGCACCTGCCTTGCCGGGTTCTGGCATCTTGCAAGCTTCATCACCAGTCTTTCCACAAACCGTACAGGAGCCAAATTTATCTTTGACCATGGGATTGTTAGTGGAACAGGTGCCTCTAAACTCCTGTCCCGTCACCATATGTCGTAGATTGATCAACATAAAGGATACTCCGAATACCACGAAGATGATGAGTAACATGTAGAGGAACTGAGTCATTATAACCTGAAATTTAACTTTATAACAAAAAATGCCGTCTGATGTTCGTCAGATGCCTTTTCGGTACCTTTGCAAAGGTATATAAAACGTGAATAATAATGGATGCCCGACTTGCTGCATTTCATCGCCTCCTTGATATTATGGATGATCTACGTGAAAAGTGTCCCTGGGATAGAAAGCAGACCATGGAATCTTTGCGTAATCTTACGATTGAAGAGACCTACGAGTTGGCAGATGCGATATTGGACGGGGATCTGGAAGGTGTAAAGGAAGAGATTGGAGACCTGCTGCTGCATATGGTATTTTATGCTCGTATAGGAAAGGAAAAAGGTGCTTTCGATATTACAGATGCCCTCAATGGGGTGTCAGACAAACTTGTCAAAAGACATCCTCATATCTACGGAGATCTCCAGGTGAAAGATGCTGAAGAGGTGAAGAAAAACTGGGAACAGATAAAACTTCAGGAGGGTAAACGATCCGTACTCTCAGGGGTGCCGAAGTCCCTGCCTGCCATGGTAAAAGCCTATCGGATGCAGGAAAAAACGAAACAGGTGGGCTTTGAATGGAAGGATAAGGCAGATGTATGGAAGAAGGTGGAAGAAGAAATGCAAGAGTTTACCGAAGCAATGGAGTCACAAACAGCTACTCAAAAAGAGAGGGAAGAGGAGTTTGGTGATATCCTGTTTTCGCTGATCAACTATGGAAGATTTGTCGGCATTGATGCTGAAACGGCCCTTTCGAAGGTAAATGATAAGTTTAAACGCAGATTTGAATACATCGAATCGAATGCTCCCCGGGACCTCCAAGACATGACCCTGGAAGAGATGGATGAGCTGTGGGAGGCTGCCAAGTCCATGGCTTCTAAGTGATTGCAAGTCTGGTTTTCACACCTCGATCATTGCAATCTGACTCCGATCCTGCCAGTAAAAGTTATGTCTGCACGGGAAAAATTATTTTATATCTTTGCGGCGCTATAACTGATTGTAAATCACTAATGGTAAATTAAAATTAACATGGCAGTTTATTTAACAAAAGAGAAAGTACAAGAGATTTTTAAGGAATTTGGTGGTTCGGAGTCGAATACCGGTTCTGCTAAAGGTCAGATTGCTTTATTCACCTATCGAATTCAAAGTCTTTCAGAGCATTTACAGCGCAATAAGAAGGACCATTCTTGCCGAAGGACACTTCTCTCATTGGTCGGTAAAAGAAAGCGACTTCTGAAGTTTGTGGCTGAGCGAGATATCAACGAGTATCGAGAGTTGATCGAACGCCTGGGTCTTCGTAAATAGTTTATGGGATTTTCTCCTTCGAAAGCTACAAAGTGTCTTAATCAATCATGTCCCTTCGGGATTTGTCGAGCTATTAAGGCTGTATCATTTATTAAATCAATACCTGCGAAAGTTTAGTTATGGGTAATCAAACTCCTATTAGTACGTCCTTTAATCTGCCCGATGGTAGAGAGGTAATCATCGAAACGGGAAAGCTTGCAACGCAAGCGGATGGATCTGTCGTAGTAAGAATGGGTGACACCATGTTGATCGCAACCGTCGTATCAGCATTGGAAGTACGAGAAGGAGCCTCCTTCTTTCCTTTGTCAGTAGACTATCAGGAAAAATTTGCTTCAGTGGGACGTATCCCTGGCAACTTTTTTCGGCGTGAAGCCAAGTTGTCTGATTATGAGGTATTGATCTGTCGGTTGGTGGATCGGGCGATTCGTCCATTATTTCCTGATGGTTATATGTTTGATACCCAGGTCATCATTAATTTGATCTCAGCTGATCAGGATGTGATGCCAGATGCCCTGGCAGCTCTGACTGCTTCTGCGGCACTGGCCGTGTCAGACATTCCCTGGGAGGGTCCTATCTCAGAAGTACGTGTAGCTCGTATAGGGGGTGAATTTGTAATCAACCCCGGTCGAGAGGCCTTGAAGAGTGCTGACCTTGATATCATTGTGGCAGCTACCCTGGAAAATGTGATGATGGTAGAAGGGGAGGCTAAGGAGTGCTCCGAGTCAGATCTGGTAGAGGCCATCAAAGTGGGGCACGAAGCCATCAAAGTACAGTGTAATGCCCAGCTCGACCTTGCACAGAAAGTGGGAGAGAAGGCTACCGTAAAAAGACCTTATGAACCTGATGCCAAGGATGAGGCCCTGTATGCAGAAATCAAAGGCCAGGTCGAAGATAAAATCCTGACTATAGCCAGAGGGGCACTTGACAAGAGCGCACGTAAGTCCGGTTTGAAAGAAATCAAGGAGGCTCTGAAGGAATCCATGCTGGAAGCGAAGGGTGAAGAGTTTATGGAAGAGCATGGTGGTACCATTTCTGAGTACTTTGATAAGATAAAGAAAGAGACTATCCGTGAAATGGTGCTGGCGGAAGGTGTTCGACTGGATGGTCGAAAACCCAATGAGGTACGCCCCATCTGGTGTGAAGTGGATTACCTACCAGCCGCTCATGGATCAGCAGTATTCAATAGGGGAGAGACGCAGTCACTTACTTCATTGACATTGGGGTCTAAGGTGGACCAGAGCATGGTAGATACCGCCCTCGAGCACAGCTACAACAATTTTATCCTGCATTACAACTTCCCAGCATTTTCTGTGGGGGAGGTGCGGCCAATGAGAGGTCCCGGACGTCGGGAGGTGGGCCATGCGAATTTAGCATCCCGTTCCTTAAAGCCAGTACTACCAGATGAGCAGCCCTATACCATTCGAATTGTTTCTGACATCCTCGAATCTAACGGTTCGTCATCCATGGCTACTGTCTGTGCAGGATCCCTGGCTTTAATGGATGCAGGTATCAGGATTAAAAGTCCGGTATCCGGTATTGCAATGGGCATGATTTCTGACGGAGAGCGCATTTCCATTTTGACGGACATTCTGGGGGATGAAGATGCACTGGGAGATATGGACTTTAAGGTGACAGGTACTGAAAATGGTATTTGTGCCTGCCAGATGGATATAAAGATCGATGGACTGCCCTATGAGACCTTAGAGCAAGCCCTCAATCAGGCAAAAGAGGGAAGACTTCACATTCTGGGTAAGATGAATGAAGTTCTGCCAACACCGCGTGAAGATCTGAAACCACATGCTCCACGAGTGGTTGAGTTACGTATTGACAAGAGCTATATCGGGGCTGTAATCGGACCTGGTGGTAAAGTAATTCAGGATATTCAGGAGCGCACTGAAACCGTGATCTCGATTGAAGAAGTCGACAATCAAGGTATCGTGCAGATTTCTAGTTCGGATAAAGCAGGTATTGACAAGGCACTGGCCATGATTAATAAGATTACATTCACTCCTGAAGTGGGTGGTGAGTACGAAGCAGTCGTGAAAACGTTGGCACCTTACGGAGCATTCGTTGACTTCCACGGTAAGAGTGGACTTCTGCACATCTCCGAGATTGATCACTCACGGGTAGAGAAAGTCGAGGATGTATTGAAAGAAGGAGACACGGTCAAAATAAAGGTGATTGGCGTTGATCAACGTACGGGCAAGATTCGTCTATCCCGTAAAGCACTTCTACCTCGACCTGAACGCGGAGAGCGTGGGGATCGCGGTGATCGAGATCGAGGAGATCGAGGAGATCGCGGTCAAAGAGGGGGTGGAAATCACCGAAGAAATGACAATCGCCGGGGAAATAATCGGGACAGAGACTAATTTTCTCCCAAAGTAAGTCTGGAGGCCGGGAAAATGAGATTTCCTTAATTTTTCCCCTAATCAACCTCAACATAATTTTTGATTGCAGCGTTATAGGCTTGTAGGAAACTTTTTTGCAAGAAAAGTTGTCTATGAATGATAATAGGATATTAGTAAAATATCCCAATTTGTCAACCCCTGGTGTTATAGCCTTTGAAATTCTGCAAGTATGCGTCAGCTTAAGATCACGAATAAGATCACGAATCGTGAAAGTCTTGCTCTCGATAAGTATCTTAACGATATATCGAAGATTCCTCTGTT
>JAUILM010000385.1 GCA_030432855.1 Bacteroidia bacterium | reverse complement strand
CATGAGGTTTCGATTTGATAATAATTTACTCAGATTGTTAATACAACGTAATACTAAATTAATATTTGATGAACTAAAATAGCAGCAACATTGGCTCCTTTGAGAATCACCTGCGATCTATTGCGCAACTTATGATACCTATCAACATAGAAATTGACAGCTCTGAAGGTCTATCTAACTTGATTTAGACTTTTGATTGAACAAGATTTGGCAGTTTAAAGCTAAATGAACACCAACACGGGGTATACTCAATTGGGCTACTGGGGATTCTCCGGCGACTTAATCCGCTACTTCGAATCACCTTATACCTTAGAAAATAATTTTTGACACCGACTGCACGACATCTGGATCCTGTCAGGACCAACCCCTGGTTTAACTCTGCTATATCAGATTGTTCTCCTGTCGGAGGTACAAAACAACAATCTACCGGACCCAAATACTAATGCATCCGCTTTTTCTTATGGCTTTCCTATTAGAAAGATCAATTTGCTATCTTTCCTATCAAACTGCATTTAATCAGAATGAAGAAGACTAAAATAGCAGGCATCGGCCACTACCTGCCAGAACGTGTTGTATCGAACAAAGAACTTGAGTCACTTATGGACACCACTGATGAGTGGATCACGGAACGTACAGGTATTCGTGAGCGAAGATTTGGAGAACGGCACAAGGAAACTACCACCACCATGGGTGCCCGGGCAGCAGAAAAAGCAATTGCAGACGCAGGCATTCAAAAAGAAGAGGTCGATTTTATCATTTTTGCCACACTCAGTCCCGATTACTTTTTCCCGGGATGTGGTGTGTTGGTGCAAAGAGAACTCGGGATCTCTGATACAGAAGTGGGTGCTCTTGATATCAGAAATCAGTGTTCGGGATTCGTGTATGGCTTATCTGTAGCGGATCAATATATAAAGACCGGAGTCTACAAGAATATATTGCTGATCGGAGCGGAAATGCATAGCATGGGTCTGGACTTTACCACACGTGGCCGAAATGTCTCGGTAATATTTGGTGATGGAGCTGGTGCCGTCATTCTACAACCTACAGAAGCAGAAGATCAGGGAGTACTCACATCTCATTTGCATTCCGACGGTCGGCACGCAGAGGAACTTGCGTTTCTCAGTCCGGGATGTCACGGTGGGTACCATGGAGCCAAAGAACTTTATGGTTTTTCTGATAGTACGTTCGACACGGTATTTGTGACCCAGAAGATGCTGGATGATGCGCTGATCTATCCGCACATGAATGGTAAATACGTCTTCAAATTTGCTGTACAAAAGTTTCCAGCTGTGATTATGGAGGCCCTGGGTACCGCAGGATTCCAACCGTCAGATCTGGACATGTTGATTCCGCATCAAGCGAATCTCAGGATTAGTCAATTTGTGCAAAAAGTATTGAAGCTCACTGACGACCAGGTATTTAACAATATCCAGAGGTATGGGAACACGACAGCAGCTTCTATTCCTATTGCGCTGTCGGAAGCCAGAGATGAAGGTAGAGTCAAAAGGGGTGATCTTGTTTGCCTGGCAGCCTTCGGTAGTGGATTCACATGGGGAGCCTCACTGCTTCGATGGTAATGTTATTCAGACTGTCTCTCTGATACACATCTTTTTGGTCGGTTTCTTTGTTGGACTCAGGTATAAAGAAATTTTCACACATGAAAGTAGATATTCTCGCTATTGGCGTACATCCCGATGATATAGAGCTGAGCTGCGCCGGCACCTTACTGAAACATATGGACCAGGGTAAAAGCGTCGCTCTTTTAGATCTGACACATGGAGAATTAGGAACACGCGGTAATGGCCCTTTGCGCATGGAAGAAGCCATGCAGGCAGCCAAAGTCATGGGTATTGAGCATCGTACGATATTGGATATTCCGGATGGATTTTTTGTCAATGATACCACGAACAAGTTGAAGATTATTCAATGGATTCGATACTATCGACCTGAAATTGTGCTCGCCAATGCGATTGAAGATCGACACCCTGATCATGGACGGGCGGCCAAGCTCATCTACGATGCCTGTTTCCTGGCCGGGCTACTGAAAATCGAAACCAAGGACCTAAATGGTGAAAGTCAGGATCGTTGGAGACCTAAGGCCATCTACAATTATATCCAGGACCGACTATTGAAACCAGACCTTGTTGTAGACATTACAGGATATATGGATAAGAAAATGGAAAGTATCCTTGCCTATCGCTCTCAGTTTTATGATCCAGACTCATCAGAAGCTGATTCTCCGATTTCTGGAAAAGACTTCCTGGACTTTATCAAGGCGAGAGCACAGACTTACGGCCGACAAATTGGTGTGGATTATGGAGAAGGATACACCGTACCCCGGGTCATCGGTTCCAATGATCTCTTCCAACTTATCTGAGAAATTGCCTGATTTTACGTCGCATTTAAATTTTTGGCATACGTAAGGTGAATTACTATCTTCATGACGCTATGAAGAAAATACTAGTTGTGACCGGAGATGCAGGTGAAAGTTATGAGACTTTGTACGCCAAGCATCGATTTGCCGAAGAAGGCATACAAACTACCATTGCTGCACCCAGCAAAAAGTTATTAAACCTCGTTATACACGACTTTGAACCGGGTTGGGATACTTATAAGGAATCACCAGGCTATAAACTAGAGTCTGATATCACCTTTGACGACGTTGATTCTACTGCCTACGATGCCATACTTATATTAGGTGGAAGGGCCCCTGAATATTTGCGCCATAATCAAAAATTACTGCAGATTGTCAAGTCATTCGACGAGCAGGGGAAATGGGTCTTTGCGATTTGTCATGGTATCCAAATCTTACTCGCTGCCGGTCTTGGTAGTGGTAAGAATATTACGTGCTATGAACATGTGCGATTTGAAGTTGAATCCACCGGAGGTACCTATTGTGAGCAGGAGGCCGTACGAGATGGAAGGATCGTCACCGGACAAACCTGGCAGTCACATCCGGATTTTTACCGGGAAGTCTTTAAATGCTTAGCTGATTAGTGGACTGTAACATTTAGATCGAGTGTATCAATTGGTGTCTTTTGCACCAGCTCTTCATTATCAATAACCTTACGTAGCTTGGCTACGTGCGGTATTGCTTCTTCGACCTGGCACAAAATAGCTCCAATTTATACTACCCATATAAGTGTTACAGTCCACTAGTATTTTATTTCACTCGATGTCATTTTCTGATATCGCATCAGGGAATTCGGGATTGTAATCATATTGTTTTTCTTCAAATCCAGGTTTCAGCCCCTGATTTCGATTTTCTAGAAAAAAAGTTCATTTTTTTTATCAGCTCTCTTCTGTGAGAAATCTCAAATGAGGATTGAATGAGTTACGAATTATCCGTTGCCAGGTGTTAGTTGGGAGGTTTTTGTTTAAGGCAAGAAACTCAGCGAGTTGCTCAGTAGAATTTTCTTCATATCAAAAAAAGTCTACTTTATAAGGAATTAAAATATTAATCGTCTATTACAATCGTCCTCTACCCTATTTGGTGTATATTCTTGGTTTTCAACCACCTACAGGACAAGACCAAAGGACAATTAATACCAAAACTGTGCCGTTTTTATCTTGTTTTTACTCCTGAAAGAACTATCTTCAGGTGTGTTACATAGTTAAACCATAGTTTTAAGCCTTTAACCCGATTGCCTATGAACCCGTTATCCCCCGGTCGTCGGTTTGTGTGCTTGTGCGTCCTAATGTGGACTGCATTTGCAACCAACGCACAAACCCTAGTTGGCGGCTCCCTGTACGAATCAACAAGACCTGAGAGTACATTAGAACAAAGTCTTTGGTTGCAATATTCTAATACATTTGAGTTTAAACCTGGAATGTCCATAGAATCTGATTTTGGTCAGATCTTCTATGCAGGAGGTAGAAAACGATTTAATGTACGGAGTAATTTTAGATATCAAATCACCAATAATCTGAGTGCCGGTGCCGGTATGGGATTCTTCTGGTTTTACGGAATCAGAGACCTTACTCAGGAGTTGCGATTTGCACAATCCCTTAGATATCGTAAAGATTTTGGCATTCCAATCATGCAGCATGATCTGCAATTGGAACAACAAATTTTTCAGGCGGTAGAAAGTGGAGAACATGTAGATCACCGATTGAGATATCGATTTGGGTTGGAGATACCGTCTGATGGCCATATGTATTTTGGTCTTTATGATGAAGTATTTTTCAATCTGAATGCTTCAGCTACCGATCGTGCTGTGCAACAAAATCGAGCAGGTGCATACCTGGGCTACAACACATTTAATTTCTTCCGACTGGAAGCACATGCCATGCGTGTTCATGAATTTCACTCCAACAGAGCTACTTTGAGCTCATGGATATTTCAGCTGACTGCGCGGCATAGTATTTAATTTAGTTGGATATAAATCGTATTCTCATTTGAAATCTTGAGGTCAAGCATGTTTTTTTGTGACCGAATCAACAAGATGTCTTGAGAATACGATTTCTCCTTTTAGTCTTTTTGCTATTACAGCCGATGACCCACGTTTGGTCTCAGGGACACGACTGGTGGGCCAACAATGTGCAGTGGGATGGTGTGACGCATTGGAGTGAGTATATCATATCGGCTCCGAGATATCTGGGGCCTAATGCACTTCCAGTACCTACCATCAATCACGGTATCATTGACAATGATCATTCTATATCAATGGAGATCGCGTCACATTTCAACCCGGGAGACAAGACGCAAAACCTGGGGATTCGCGCCAACTACAACCTGGTCACCGATCTCATATCATTTGATGTCTATTGGATACCCTGGGAATACTTTAATGTCTCCCACGATACCAAGACCGAAAGAAATGTATTTCATACGTTTTACGATGAGACCACAGCTAATGGTGATTTTTACCTAAACACTAATGTCCGTGTATGGAACAATCAATCCAGTTCGGCCGTACTTCGTCTCGGCTACAAATTTCCCACATCTACCATGCAGGGGGCCGCTCGATACACAAATGCTCCCGGGTACTATCTCGATCTAGGTACCTCCTGGACGCTAAGCAAGTCCGATAACACCTCTTTCAGGATCTTTAACATGTTGGGCTTCTATGCCTGGCAAACCAATCTCGACGAGCAATTTCAAAATGATGCCTTCCTCACAGGTCTGGGAATAGAATATCGTACCAGGAGATGGATTTTAACTTCAGGCATTCGTGCCTATTTTGGATATCTTGTGGGGGATAAACCCATCGTTCTTAAACAGGATGTGGAGTATAACCTGAATCGTTGGAGTGTGAGTCTTGGATTGCAACATGGTGTACAGCACTATCCCTACACATCCATCATGCTAAGTACGACATACCACCTTTCGAACAAATAGTATCTCTCACTATTTTTATATACCTTACTTTCAGGGATTTAGGCTTCAAGCAATGGTCAAAGGTTTAGTTTTCATTATCATTATTGCTTCCTTTTCTTGGGGATGTAAGCCTCCAAACCAGCCTGCCCCGGTACCTACTGACTTAAAGATCGCTTACAACATCCTTGTGGACTCCGCAAGTCAGAATTATGATATCTATTTGATGAATACCGATGGCTCTGAGCCACAAAACCTCACCGATCACCCGGCTGTGGACTGGGTTTACCATAGCGATGATCATCGACTCTACTTCGTGTCTGATCGTGACACCACGAATGGCATGTATTTTCTCTACCAACTAAATCCCAGCAGCAAAGAAATTCGGAAAATCTTTTCATCAAGGGTTGCCGACTCCTGGATTGACACCCGGAAGGATGGGAAGGAACTGATTATATGTCAGCAAACCGGTGACCGTAAAAGTCTGATACTTATTGATGACGAGGGATACCTGATCAGTACATTAGTATCAACAGATGCCTATGACATCAATGATCCCAGCTTTATTAATGATGATACACAAGTGGCCTTCAGGAGTACGCAGTCTGGGATTGATGAAATTTGGACGATAGATATCGATGGACAAAATCTAAAGCAACTAACCTTCCATGATGCAGAAAGTGCTCAAGATGGTGAGCGCTACCATGCCGGTCCACCCCAGTGGAA
>JAUILM010000384.1 GCA_030432855.1 Bacteroidia bacterium | reverse complement strand
AGAAATACCAGCATCTGGACATTCCGATTCTATTCGGTCTAAAAGCAGGACCACTTAGACTGATGGCGGGTCCGGTAGGGCACTATTTTCTGAATAGCACATCAGACTTACTGGATCTTGAAAGCTACGAGCAACGATTTGATGATCTTACCTATGGTTGGGAAGCCGGTATTGGAGTCGATTTGCTAAATCTCATGCTTGACGTACGCTATGAGGGAAATTTTACAAAATTTGGCGATCATATCGTGTTTTCCGGTCAGCGGTTTGCTTTCGACAACACCCCTACACGACTCCTTGCATCATTGGCGATCACCATCAAGTAAATACTCATTTTGAAATTTCAGAATTAGATCTGAATCGACTTTGTGACCTCCCTCGAATGTATGTTCCACGACACTGAATCCCTGATCTACAAAATACTTCTGTTCTTTTTCTAATAGTTCGGGAGTCAACAATTCATCTTGATTCCCGTAGAAAAGATGTGTTTTTTCAATCTCCGTATAATCATTCCATTGCTGACTATCAATGTCGCGAGGAAAGCTTCCCGCCCACAGTAATAAATAGTCAAATGCGGGTTTAAATCGATCCATATAACGGGTAACTGTGGCAACGCCTTGTGAAAAGCCACATATAATGAGTCCATGGTGGTCAGCACGGTAATTCAATAGGATATCCTGCAGAAATGTAGTGTGTTCCGAAATTTCATGCAACCGATCCTTCTTCGTCATCCAGGATGCTACAACGGTGCCTGATGTCCCACCCCAGTAAAATCGATGTAGTCCTTCTGGTGCAATGATGAAATGTTGCGAGAGGTCGAGTTTTCGAAACTTTTGTATAAATCGGTCCGCTGCCTGACCATATCCATGACATACCAACCAGATATATTGAGTTTGATCACTCAACTTGCCTAACGTATAGTAGTGCGCTGTTTTCTCAATTTTGACCGTGTGATGGTCCGACGGCTGAACTTTCAAAGAAGAAATTAGTTTTTCTGTCTGCCAAATAGATCCCGGTTGTCCTGACCAAGCACCGGAACAGCTCTGGGAGCTACATCAGAAATCTGATGAAATAGTTTATCTACATAAATCCAATTACCCTCCAGATCAAGATGATACCCCGAGTAACTGCCATCCGGCACCATGAGCACTTGCTTCTGTTTGTAGGGACTTTTCATGGGAATGAGATTGTCAAAAGCAATGAGATCAAGATCCTCATCAAAATTGAGTCGCACTGTCACATCGGCTGCGTATTTTATCACGAGACGATTCCAGTATTCACCTTCATGGTTTTGAAAGACCGGTGCTCCAAAGGTAGGCTGCCCGGCCGCATCAAAAGAAATAACGTCTGCCACCTTAATATCTTCATATAGTTCGTATCCATTGTAGCCAAAAACCATGTAGTGCGTTTTGTCCCCTCTCTTAAAGTCTTTTATACCATAATATAAGGCGCCCATCCAATTCTCTGGTCCTAGTATTTCTTCTTTAGGTCGCTCCACCAGTTCTGTCCAGTCTTGAAGTACAATAGGATTTTGTGGGTCGGATCGATGCTGTAGGACGCCATAGTATTTGAAATGGTCATCATCCAGAAACAACTGTCCGGTAAATATCCGAAAGGTTGAATCCGGAGCATAAATGATCGAGGTCCTTTCCAATTTTTCGAAGGGATAGTCAAAGAGTCCCTTCTCTTTCATCAGAGTAGTCAGGGTGTTCACCACATCTTCAAACCGATTTTGTCGGATGGTAAGATCATCTGACATCATCAATTCCTCTGTGTACACCACGAGACTATCTTCTTCTGCCACTTGCGCAATGGCAGAAAGTGAAGTCATCATTAATGAGAACGCAACAAGAAAACCTGATACGAATTTCATTCTCTACTTGCTTCTGTTTGGATTTCTAACGCAAAAGATACGCCAAGTGATTCAAGGGCAGCGAAATTTCAGTGTATTATAACACTTTAGCACATATCAATGGACCTGACAGCCTATCCTCGTCGGCGTTTACCATCTTTGTAATCCATGAAAATAAACTCACCCAGACCATCCAGGGAGCTATAAAAAGCCTTCCCGTTATTAGCCGCTGTAAATTGATCTACAAATCTAACGAGGTACGGATCCTGCGCAATCATAAAGGTCGTGATGGGAATGTTCATTTTTCGAAACCTGCCGGCCAGATTGAGTGTCCGCCGGATGATCTGCTTATCGAGACCAAATGCATTCTTATAATACCGCTTGCCTTTTTTGATACATGTGGGCTTACCATCGGTGATCATAAAGACCTGCTTATTGGGATTCCGCCTTTTGCGTAAGATTTCCATGGCCAACTCAAGGCCTGCCACGGTATTGGTGTGATAAGGTCCCACTTGCAGGTATGGAAGATCCTTAATTTCTACGGTCCAGGCATCATTACCAAAAACCAGGATGTCCAATGTATCCTTAGGAAAGCGTGTGGTGATATATTCAGAAAGTGCCATCGCCACCTTTTTAGCCGGCGTGATTCTGTCCTCTCCGTATAATATCATGGAATGCGAGATATCGATCATCAGTACCGTACTGACCTGACTTTGATAAAAAGTCTCCCGTACCTCAAGGTCATCTTTAGTAATCTTAAAATCTCCCAGACCATGGTTGATCTGCGCATTTTTTAAAGACTCAGATAATGCCAGATGCTCCAGTGAATCCCCAAACTGATAGGGACGTATGTCGGAAGTGAACTCATCTCCTCTTCCCCCTGACTTGGTATTATGGTTTCCACGCTTGGACTTTGCTACCGTACCAAAAACGTCATCCAAAGCTCGACGTCGCAATGCGATTTCCATCTTACGAGCAGGACGGAAACCTCCTTCCTGATCACGTTGCTCCAAATATCCCTGATCAATCAAATCCTGGATAAAATCTGCCAACCCATAAGAGCTGTCCGTCAGATTATATTCACGATCCAATTCGGTCAGCCATGACAGGGCTTCCGGAACATCGCCAGAAGTATATACTAACAAATCCTGAAAAATGGATAAAAGTCGCTCAAATGGTGTTTGACCTTCCTCTCCCGGGACGTATGCTCTAAATCTCCAACCTCTCATATAAGCTAAAAGTTATAAATAACTGATAAGGTAAACGAATGTGTTTACCAGAGAGTTTAAAGATTAGCAATTTTCTACCGGAATATCACCTCCGTAAGATGATAGCTTGTAAAGGAAAATTTAGGCATTCATATCATCAAATACCTGCATTACCTGTCGTACATGGCCTTCGGAAGTGGTAAGCAATTCCATCTCATCTGCATTGAGCTTCAACTCCAATACTTCTTCGATCCCATTCTTACCCAACTTCACAGGGACACCCAGGAAGATGTCTTTCATACCATACTCACCATTCAGTTTCACACAGCAGGGGAAAATGCGTTGCTCATCACGAAGAATGGTTGCGACCATTTGTGCAGCCGCCGCACCTGGGGCATACCAGGCACTCGTACCCATAAGCTTCACAAGTTCACCACCTCCCTTCTTCGTGCGCTCTACGATTGCATCCAATGAGGTATCATCGATCATCTCTGTCACGGGAATACCTGCCACTGTGGTATATCTTGGAAGAGGCACCATCGTGTCACCATGTCCACCCATCAATACAGCTTGTATATCCTTAGGGCTTACTTTGAGAGCGGTGGCAAGAAAAGCGCGGTAGCGAGCTGTATCCAGGATACCTGCCATACCAAAGACTCGCTTATCACTGAGACCACTCACCGAATGAGACGCATAAGTCATCACGTCCAAAGGATTTGATACAATAATGATAATTGGATTCTCACTATGCTCAAGGATACTGGTAGTGACTGTGGTAACGATCTTTGCATTCGTAGAAATCAAATCATCACGACTCATTCCAGGTTTTCGTGGTATACCTGCTGTAATCACAACGACGTCACTGTTAGCCGTATCTGCATAATCTTCAGATCCGATTAATTTGGTGCTGTAATAATCGATGGGGGCCTGCTGCCAGCTATCCAATGCTTTCCCACGAGCCAGATCACCTTTGATATCAAGGAGAACAACCTCGTTTGCAACATCCTGATGTGCTAATACATTTGCAACGGTAGCACCTACGTTTCCGGCTCCGACTACAGTAACTTTACTCATTTTTGAAGATCTTTTTTGATTGACGCCCAAATGTAGAAAATAATTGATCAGGTATGAATCCCTAAAGCCATTTATTCACGTACTTAATGAGTACATCCCGGGAAGAAATGACTTTAATCAGTGGATGTTACCAAAATCTTGAAGAAATTTGAGGTACATTCCACATATAATCATTAATTTTAATATGTTATTACTTTATAAAAAGTCCCAAGTGGCATGATGTTTACTGAAAAACGTCAGTTATAGAGCCATTGACAACGCAGAGATTGTATAATACAAGACGATTCGTTAAATCCTTAGAACTATATACGGGAAGAAATCGTTAATTTTGAGATGTTCATTAAGATTGCATTGTGAGAAAGATTCTTTTTACCCTTTTACTTACGGTTTCAATCACCTCGTTCGCCATTTCTCAGTCACACCTTGATCACTCTCCCTGTGCCACCGCAGGAGAATATCCGGAGTGGCTTGCCGCATACCTTGAAAACCCAACACATCAGAATGCACGTAGTGCGGATGACTTACTCATGCTGCCCATCACCTTTAAGTCTGTGGGAAATTCTGAGGGTGAGGGACACTACCCTACCTTAAAGATATTCGAATCACTCTGCCGATTAAACAAAGATTTTGAGCCTTACAATATTCAGTTCTACCTAAAAGGAGCTATTGAAAAGATTAACCGGGATCTCTACTATGATCACGACAATTTTTCCGACGGCTTTAAGATGATGCAATCAAACAAGGATCCCCTCACGATCAATGTTTTCATAACCAACGATGCTCCCAGTAATGCCTGTGGATACTTTCACCCAAGTGCTGACGCAATTGTTGTTATTAAGAATTGCATGGGTGGTAGTGGCCATACATTGACCCATGAGGTAGGCCATTGGTTATCCCTCCCACATACGTTTGCCGGCTGGGAAGGTATGAATTATGACCCCGGAGAAGAAACACCTTTATTTTTGGACGTCAATGGTAACGATACAATTTTTGTGGAAGGTGCAAATGGTGAGAATTGTGATCGGGCCGGTGATCGGTTTTGCGATACGCCAGCCGACTACCTGAGTATTGGATGGAATTGTAGTGGAAACAAGGAAAGCCTCCAGGTACTGAAAGATCCTTTTGGAAACGACTTTCGAAGTGATGGCACCAACTATATGAGCTACTCCTCAGATGCTTGTCAATCCAAGTTTAGCGTCATGCAGGTGGATGCAATGCGTGCTTATATTGATTTTGCCCGGAGTCATTATGTATTCTCAGGATTTCAACTGGGTAATGTGAATACAGATCCCATGTCCTCTGTGTATCCTCAACCATCTGACAAAGTGCACTATCAGGGTATTGAGCTGGAGTGGAACCACCATCCGAATGCGACGCGATATCTGGTTCAGATCAGCAGATTCAGTTTCTTTGCTGCTATTGATTATGAGTTTATTGTCAGTGGTAATACTGTGAATATTGGGGATCTGACAGTGGATAAAAACTGGTACTGGCGAGTGAAGCCCTACAATGATTTTGATCTATGTGGTGATTTTACAGATTTTGGTGGGTTCCAGACATTTGATATTACAGATGTTGAGGAGATCAGCCCCAATAATGGAGTAAACATCTATCCGAATCTGGTAGCGCGCAATCAGCCGATAAATATGGTATTTGAGTTCAATGAAATTCTACCTACAAAGGTGCAATTGTATAATATCGGTGGTCAGGTGCTGCAGGATTTCGATATTCCAAATCCAGGACGGCAGACTATTCAGATCGAATCCGGTAATCTTGCCAGAGGAATGTACATTCTTCGGCTTTCCACAGCGAAAGGACAACTGACGAAGCGACTCACTGTGCAGTAAGTCGTTTTCCCTCGAATTTCAGCTCAGTCTTCACAGATTAAATTTCTAGTGCATATACCTGATGAAAGTCAT
>JAUILM010000383.1 GCA_030432855.1 Bacteroidia bacterium | reverse complement strand
CAGGGAGGTTGCAAAATATGGACAGTAGATCGGATCTTGGTGCATCTACAGTTGGTTTCGTGAATATGGCGTAAATTCATGTTTTGATGCTAACCTTGGTTTAAATGCTAGATTGGTTGGAGTTAGGGTGTTAAAGAATTGGATTGTATTAATCCAGATGCCTCCGGCGGCCAACTTTTTGCAGTCCCGATATACAAAATAGACTCGCGGATATTCCTGGGTATATTATGTCCTCTATGATAGTCCTCTGGGTCATGCTTTCATCTACATTTGCTTTGGATGCTTTTGGTTCGTATCTTAATTTTTAAAGCTTTGTCTTGGATTTTTTCGAAAGGTCCACTGCGTGGGGCCTTCTTTGGCATTGCCCCAAAGAAGCAAAACTCTAGTCGAATTCAATAGGTGGCGATTTCTCATTTATTCCAGAGCTAATGGGTCAGTCTGCCGCGTCGTCTGGTCCCGGGCTTGAAAGCTGGCATAATCGCTGTATTTTCTTGGTTAAACTGTTATCCCCCATAAATGTTTCTGATACACAATTATTCAAGTTCTCGCTATTTAATTTAGTAAGAAAATAAGGCTAACTGTATGCGTCCCTACAACATCTGTAAGTGTAAAACATCTCAGCTTTTAATTAAAGGGCTAGTCATGCCATCCTTCTTTCAACGCCACTTTGAATCCGACGTCCTAATTAAGAAAATGCGACCTGACTCCCAGTTTTCACAGCTTGAGAGCAACCTAAAACCCTATCCCTAATTTCTTAGACCCACTGAACTTGGCTAGAGGTAATAGATCGCTGAAGAATTGCTTACAGAAAACTACTTATTCTGAGGCCTCCATACTTTTTAGGATAAAGTCAACGATGGGTTTGGGATCTTCAAGAGAATGGGGGTGATGACCTACCCCTTCTTTACGAATCAAATTGATGGTACCTCCTGCATCTTTAAACTTCTCAGCCAACAATGTTGTGTTTTCCTCAAAGGGTACGACGGTATCTGCATCACCAAATACATGTAATACGGGTATACCCGCTTTAGCCACACTTACACAGTTATGGATGGGAATATCCTCAAAGGTCAATACCGAATTAGTGTCCAGATTATAGACGTCCAGGCAGGTTTTCCATGCATCGGGACTTCCGGACCCACGGTACAATCCTCCTGGCCAGCTTTTGATATCGCACACCGGAGCATCGGCATAGATACAATGCACTTTATCGGTGTTTTTAGAGGCCCAATTGTAAATAATCAATCCTCCACGACTCATACCCTCCAGCACTACTTTTTTATTGAGTTTGTGTTCCGATATACAATATTCATAAAAGTCATCCCAGCGCCTTACGGCTTCCTGATTGCCAAAGAGATCGGCGACATCCACATTTACGACATGAAATCCTCTTTCAAGCAATGCCTTATCAACTTGTGGCTCATGCCCCCAAAATCTTGCTCTCCAGATCCAATCACGAGTTGCGTTAGCTTTTTTGGGAAAAACAATTTTCGCGGAATGTCCCTCAAATGAAAACTCTTTGACTTTATATCCAGGAAAAACAGCGTCAGTTTGGAATGCCATGGTCACAAAAAGAGACGACAATAACGATAGCACGAGCGTCACGACAAGTTTCATATTTACTTCCGGCTACTTGATCAGTTTTTATGACTCCCAAGGTATTGATTTTACATGCAAAGAAGATGAAAGGGGCCGATTTGTTTTTTCAAGATGACTCAAATGTTTCTCCACATGGGATATGGAGTTACAGCAGAATAGTAATAGATACAGGAGTTGTACTTTTTCGGGGCAGGTTAGATTTATGGAAATGGCCTGGTCAGAAAGACAATCCATGCCCAAAAGGATATAATGGATCCCGGGAATCGTAAGGGACGTCCTCCAATTGATCCTCCACGGCACTGGCAGAGGATGGAATTTCTATGGGTAGTTTTCCACTAGGGTGAAATTGCCCCATGATTAATTCCAGGATGATTTCGTCCTGACACTCAAAATCTGCAATAACAGCCTTGCTGGCTGCATTAATTTCAGGAACAACGGGAGGTCGCGTGATGGTTAGGACTGTGACTGTGGGTTTGCTATTTGTTCTTTCAAGGATTTCCATTTTCTCTTCCTCCGGAAAGTCCAGTCGTCCCTGGGGGATAAGGCGTTCCAGCAGATTGCCACCAGGTGGTGGTGAAGATGGTGTATTTAGCTTCTGAACAATTACATCTGCATCTTCCAACGATTGCGTGATTTGCGGAAATTTATCGATCAAATTTTCGGCATTCATTCCTGCCAGGAAAATCTTCTGATCGGAAGAAATGGGCAGAAAGTTGTCATCGTTCTTTAGCAGCACCATGGATTTACGCTGCGCCTCTTTTCCTTTTTCAATAAAGTTTGAATTACCTACAATGTCAACTTTATCCAGATCAACATAAGGGTTGTCAAAGAGACCCAATTTGAATTTATCGCGTAGTATTCTTCGCACCGAAATATCAATTCGATTTTCTGATATTTCTCCATTTTCTACTAGTTCAATGATTAATTCCGTAACATATTCACCACCAAAACGGTCACAACCTGCTTCCAGTACCTTTTTAACGCGTTCTTTCTCTGATAAATGCTCTGCACCCCATGCCGAAGCCTCTTTCACAAACATATCTGAGATGATACCCCAGTCGGTAGCGACTACTCCATCAAAACCCAGGGAATCTCTCAACAGCTCCTGAATGATCTCTTTGTTAAAACCGAACCCAACTTCCTCTATCGACTGTCCTTTGGGCACCCCGTAATATGGCATGATTTGCGCAGTTCCGGCTGCCAGAGCTCCTTCAACAAATGGAATTAAATGGTACTCAAATTGATTTCCTGGATATATCTGACCCTTTCCACTGGCAAAGTGTGCATCCCAACCTCCTTCTTGTGGACCACCCCCGGGAAAGTGCTTGGTCTGACAGGCAACACTCGTGTGAGTTAAGCTATCTCCCTGGAATCCCAAAATATATGCCTGCAATAATTTGGCGCTTAAATTTGCATCTTCACCAAAAGTCCCATTAACGCGTGCCCAACGGGGATCAGTGGCAATATCTGCCATGGGATGCTGAGCCAAACGTATACCCAATGCCAGATATTCCTGGCGGGCGATGTCGGCAAATTCTCTGACTAATGCAGAATCACGAGTTGCCGCCAGACCAAGTTGAGACGGCCATACCGAGATCCATTTGGCGTTGGTACTGGCACCGGGCATTCCCGTGTTGCCATGTCTGGGATCAGAAATTAAGGTGATAGGAATGCCCAATCGCGTCCTTTCAGCTAGTGCTTGCAGATTATTGTGCCAACGGGCAAAAACCAGGGCAGATGCTCCACCCAGGTTCTGAACGGCTGTCATTTTCTTTTTTAAGAGGGTCGTTGAGGTATTTTCTGTAAAAAAAGAAAAGGGATCAGAAATTGTTGGAATTTCCATTAGAGAACCATCTTTGTTCATTCCCAGAAAATGTACACACATCAGTCCTGCCTTCTCATCCAGGTTCAACTGAGAAATCAAATCATCGACCCTTGCTTCCAGATCAGTATGGGTATCTTCATAAATATCCAGAGCTCCATTCTTATTTAGATCTCGAAAAGTCTGCCCGTCGATCGTGAGTGTAGGTGCAGGAAGTCCGGCCAGTTTCATATTTTGGGATGACTCAATACCCCATTTAATCCTGAAGTAGAGAACAATGATGATCAACAGCAGCAGTATTCCTAACAACACATAGCCCAGTACTGTAAGGAATCTCTTCATTTCGTATGAAATTATTTGACTCAGCGCCAACCATCTTGTGGCAAGCCGGGTCCTTTTCTAAGATATTGACCGCCCGTGACTTTTACAAGTTATTGTCACTTTCATTTAATTGACCCATACATGCGTATTATCAAAGGGGTAAAAAGGTCACCATGAGCGCCCATCCTACGAATAACACTAAAAATGGAATAAGTAGATAGCCCATTATGTCTCGAGCCTGAATCCGAATGCCAGCTCCCATGATGGGCAGGACGATTAATAGGTAAAAGGGTTGCAGACAATTGGTTAATGACTCACCATAAGCAACGGATAATGATGCCCGGGCTATCCACTCAGTTAGTTCCTGGTCAGGAAGATCCTGGCCGATTTCCTGGACAGCTGTGATAATGCTGGGTCCTATAACGGCAAATTCGCCTCCTGCCGATGGAATAGCAAAATTTACAATGGCACCTGATAGATATGCTAATAAGGGGTAGGTGTGCTCAGTACCTACCGATGCCATCCAGTCAGCAAGTTCTTTGCCTAGTCCGGTATGAATCATTATTCCCATGATACCCGCATAAAATGGGAATTGAAATAAAATTCCGGAAATATTGCGACTGGCTCGTTTCATGGCTATACCATACCGCATGGGAGTCCTGTGTAACAGCATGCCGAGTACAATAAAGATGAAAATCATAATATTTAAATTGATGTCCATGCCCCTGGTGCTAAAATGAAACACAGCGTAGGTTATTCCCATTAGACAAATCAGATATTGTAAAATCGACTGGTTATTCAGTTTGTCGGACAAGGTTGGTACCTGGTGCCTCATTTTATTGGCTTCTTCACGAATCGAGAGTTCTTCTACGGAGCTGACCTCTTGCAGCATGTCTTTCAATCCAGGGCCTCCTTTCGGAATGAGTAATCTAAATAATAAAGGAGCGATTATTAGTGACAATACAATGAGGGAGATATTGAGAATGGAACCAAGGGTATAGGATGTGGATATAGTATCGGAGAGAATACCTGCCTCTATCAGGAAGTTACCTTCCGTATTGAGGAGTAAGGGTATGCTGCTGGACAATCCACCTACCCATAATGTCCCTGAAAAGTATACACAGGCTATGAGATAGGGATAATTAATACCCCTGATGCGAAGGGCCAGTTCTCGCGCCAGTACTGCTGTAATGACCATCCAACCCCAGCTCACAAGACTTAGCAGCATACCCACAACCAATACAAATGGGTACACCTGTTTGGGACTCGTTATGAAATTAGTCAGTCGGTAAATAAAACTTTTTGCCTGAGGCGAGAGGGCAATAGAATAACCGGTGATAAGGATTAAGACCATCTGCATACCAAATTCGAGCAGCATCCAAAAGCCATTATACCATGCCTGCACTGATTCTATCACCGTAGTATCTGTCCAGAGTAAGGCGGACACTGCACAAATAATCGTCAAAGCCAATGCAAAGACAAAGGAGTCCGGGATATATTTTCTAGATATTTCCGATAATGCTTCCCCAAATCTTGAAATCATTTGCTAAATGCTTTTGGATCACTTGAATATTAGTCAGAATTCTACTTTGAAAATTATGGGGTCTTAGAAGACCTGCATTGTTTTGAAAGTCATGAATTCAAGTTCTAAATAAATACGCAGAAATGTCGTCTTGCGTGTATCCAATCAATAATCGGCCCCCGTAAGACTATGTAATACCGATTCCTGCCAAATTTGCATCGCATTTTTCATTTCATCCACCACTTGCGGATATTCATCTGCTACATTTATTTTCTCTTCACGATCATTTTCTAAATCATATAATTCATCTCCTGCCGTGTTGGGTGTTTGGCCATCTAGAACCAGTTTAAATCTATGGGTCATCATGGCCCTCTCACCACCAAAGTGATCCGCTGAAACTTCCGGATACACATAATTTCTAAAAGAACGGGTGTATTTACCAGCCATCATCTTGACGAGGGGAGTGGTGCCTTCTTGCAAGGCAGGATCTATATAGTGCTCAGGTGAATCATCAAAGGCATTACCTGCATCAAATTGCCAGAAGAAGATCGGTTCCGTTCTTTCAATAGTTGGATTCTTGATAGAGGGCAATAAACTGACTCCATCCATGGGACGGTCTGGGACTGATTGATTCGTGATTTCTGCCAGCGTGGGAAGAATGTCGCTGGTGACTGCAATGTTTTTATTAACCATCGGAGTGTTTATGACGGCGGGCCATTCCACAATACCAGGTACCAGGATGCCTCCCTCGTACAATGAAGCCTTTTCTTCTCTAATCGTCATAGCGGTCCGGCC
>JAUILM010000382.1 GCA_030432855.1 Bacteroidia bacterium | reverse complement strand
TGAAACAAAATCCTTTCATAAGTTATTATCCCCAAAACAATACGCTGCGAAATTTTACAGAACAGGACGGCATCCTCGGTAAACAATACCATCCCAATTCTGGATTTATCAGCTCAACCGGAAAGCTATATTTTGGGGGAGGCAATGGCTTCAATCTCATCGATCCCTCCACCGTCAAGCAAAACCCCATCACTCCTGAAGTCTTTCTTTCTAACGTGCTGATAAACAACAAACCAGTTGAAGAGCACGAACGCAAACTCGTGAATTCGAGCTTTCCTGCGGCAATGCAGTCATTCGACTTGCCTCACAACCAAAACTCCCTTAGCATTGACTTTGTAGCCAATAACTTCATTAAGTCGTCCAGAAATAAGTTTAGATATCGTATGAAGGACTATCTGGATGAATGGATTGAAATCAATCATGGCAGCACCATTTCATTTACAAAAATACCTCCGGGAGATTATGTTCTCGAGGTGATGGCGTCCAATAATGACGGAATTTGGAGCGATAATGCAAAAGAATTTCACATTCGCATCGCCCCTCCTTTTTTTCTATCCTGGTATGCATATATATTTTACAGCCTTCTACTCATAACTATTTCCGGCATAGTATTTAGAGAGCTTCGATTTCGCGAAAAATCCAGGGCAGAAAGAATGCTTTTTGCTGAGAAAGTAAAGTTCTTTACAAATTTGTCACATGAATTCAGGACACCACTCACCCTTATATTATCACCACTCAATGGCTTGATGAATACATTCAAGCATGATACTTCTACCGTCGGCCATCTTCAAATCATCAAGCGTAATGCGGATCGATTATTACGACTCACCAACCAGATGCTCGATTTTCGCTTGATTGAACTGAATAAAATGAAGCTCAAACGATCGAATGAGGATATAATAAATCTATGTCGCAGTGCCTTTGATTGTTTTGAATATGAAGCCACTGAAAAACAAATCAATTGTATTTTCAACTCACACTTCAAATCCTACAACCTATATATTGATGCCAAAAAAATAGAAAAAGTAGTATACAATATACTATCTAATGCATTTAAGCACTGTCCTGAAAAAGGCCAAATTATTTTATCCATAGAAGAAACCATCTTATCCGACCAAAGTTATGCGGAGACATATTTTACAGGTGAGCGATTTACTGGGCCCTCTTTGGAAATAAAGATCCGAGATAATGGCACTGGAATTAAAAGCAGCGATATACCTCTCATCTTCGACCGATTTTTCATCAAAGAAGGCAGTGACTCAACAGGACTTGGCATAGGACTACATATGTGTCAGGAATATATCCATCTACATGGTGGAAACATATTGGTAAATTCGGAAGTGAGTAATGGAACGATCTTCACTGTCAATATTCCACTAGATAGTCATCGAGTATTTGAAAAGGAAGACGTGATTTTACAATACCACTTTGACAATGTGGCCAGAAACACCAAAGATGGCAATGTAGCAATGGCAATCAAAGGGACAAATAGACTGATACTTTATGTTGAAGACAATGATGAACTCAGGATGTACTATAAGCATTTACTGTCTTCCAGATACAAAGTATTGACAGCAAAGAACGGCTATCAGGCTTTTGAAATAACGAGTGAAATCGTTCCTGATCTTATCATCTCCGATATTATGATGCCAGGTATGGATGGACTAGAACTTGCTGACTCTTTGAGAAAACAAACGAAAACATCACACATACCAATTATCCTGCTAACCGCCCTTACTGACAAAAAATATAAAATTGATAGTATGAGTAAAGGTGTACACAGCTTCATCACCAAACCTGTTGATGAAGCTTTTCTGTTTGCAAAGATTGAAAACATCTTCAAGGCACAGGATCGGGTTCACATGATTGTTGAAAGTGAAACTAACTCAAAGCACAGGGAGCTAGATGTACATGAATCATTCATTGAAAAGGCCCACACTATCGTAGAAAATAATTTACAGAATCCAGATTTTTCAATTAAAGAATTCTCAGCCCAGCTCAATATCAGTAGAAGTTCCCTTCAACGAAGATTAAAAGCTGAAGTAAACTTAAGTCCTACTGAATTCATCCGAGATTTACGTCTAAAAAAAGCAGTTAAACTTCTTAAATCCAGTACTCACAATATTGATGAAGTAGGGTTGTTGGTGGGATTTAATTCGACATCCTATTTTATCCGCTCTTTTAAAAAGAAATATGGGAAAACTCCGTATACTTTTCAGTCAGAGCTAAAGGTCCTGGATAGGTAAGAAGTTGGTTGAATTCTCTTATGATTGAAGACTGCTTGAGTCAAACCAGCGTATAAGGCTTAGTATACCACGCTCACAAATACAACCATCTCTACATATCCTGATAGCGCCCGACGATGGTCAGCCATGATGCCGACAGAACACTGCTATCGTCACCGTGAGAGCTAACGAAAAGCCCGTAAGTACGTCTTCGAATAATTACATTAATACATTTGAATTAGACGGCAAGCATTAACATGCTGAGTGAGTACTCAAAATATCAACAGATAGATTTTCTTTAAAACCATATCTGCAATAGAGATTGCATTTAAATGGTAAGAGGTATTTACTACCCTCTGCTGGATCAGATGATGCTATTATGGTCAGTCAAATAATGATAAAATGCATTTTCAATGATTGTTCCATCCAGAAAATTTGCTGGCTACAATGTATTAGACACAAAGTAACTTCTTAACTTATGTGACAATCCATCACATGCATAAGAGTATGATACCAAACAGGAAGATATGTATTTGTTTCATTATCACACTCATTCTTACTGGACTCTTTGTGGTAAGTATTTACGCACAGGAAAATCTGTCCCGGAAGCAATATCTGGAACGATTGCTAGAAGTGAGCCCGGAGGATCTGACGAAGCCCAGTGGCGACCAGCTACCAGGGACACCTCCTGCACATATTTCACCGGAGGACTTTAGATGGCGTGACTGGTTAAAACGTACCGGTGAACTACCTCCCGACTTCGATCAAATGCCATCATTACCGTTTCTTCCTGATCCTTTGATTATTGATCAGGGAGGGCAGAATATTCCCGTAGAGACTATGGCTCAATGGCAGGAAAAACGACAAGAGATTCAAAGGTTGGCGCAACACTGGATTACGGGTACCCTTCCCCCGGCACCCGATAATCTCACAATCGAAACTCAGAGTGAAAGGAAGATCGGTTCTCTAATTGAAAAAAATATTCTATTGAAATTTGGGCCCGGTCAAAAGGCACAACTTCATTTGACCCTGCTTATTCCTCCCGGAGATGGTCCGTTTCCGGTTTTTATCTGCCCCTGGAAAAAGGACCGATATGACTGGGTCCAGGCTGCTGTGCGACGGGGATATATTGGGTGCCGGTTTTCAGCCACTGATCCCAAATATGGGTATCCGGATGATAGTGAGGTCTATGAAGAAATCTGGTGGCCAGATTATGATTTCTCGGCTCTGATGCGCTGGGGCTGGGCCGCTTCCCGGGCCATTGACTATCTCTATACACTCGACTTTGTCAACCAGGATCAAATTGCTTTGACCGGATTATCCAGGAATGGCAAGATGGCTCTTTGGGCTGCTGCTTATGACGATCGTATAAAAGCCGTGGTGCCCATTAGTGGAGGTACCGGTGGAGAAAACCCTTTTCGGTATACTACAAATAAATATAATAGTGAGACATTGCCCCTCCTGACCTGGGCCCGCCCCCATTGGTTGCACCCCCGACTTCGTTTATTTACGGGCTGGGAAAGTAAATTACCCGTAGACCAAAATTCATTAATGGCACTTATCGCACCAAGAGGCCTGATGTTGACCTCAAGTGTCACAGAATCTGCTGGTAATGCCTGGGGAATTGAGCAGGCTTATCTCTCCGCACGCAAGGCCTACACATTTTTGGGAGCAGAAGACAAGATTGCGTTGGACTTACGGGAAGGACTGCACGCCCCATCGATGCGAGATATGGAACGGTACCTGGATTTTTTTGACTTTGTTTTTGGAAGAGGTAAGATCAAGCCAACTAATCAGCTCATGTATGATTACAGCTTCTCAAAATGGCTCGGACTTAGCGGTGAAGAGATTGACCCTTTTTCCTGGCCAGAGCAAAGTATGGAAGACCTATTAATAGATCCGGCAGGAAGCATCATTCAGGATTCCATTTCCTGGAAGAAAAAGGTTTCTCTAATTCAGGAAAAGATCCGTTGGGCATTGGGTGAAGAACCTCCTTCTGTGGGTCCAGGACAGCAAAGTGACTATCTCCACAGTGTCATAGGCTTGCCTAATGTGGATGCTGAAATAGAGCGACAACCACTTTCGTTTGGACAACTTTACTATTCCAACGCTGCCCAGGGCAATGGAAAAACAGGAAGTATGCCGGTGATTATTTACTTGCATGAATATGCCTATTCCACAGGAATGGCCAAGACAGGTGGCATCATTTCCGATCTGGTTAAATCGGGATTTGCTGTCTATGTTTTTGATCAAATCGGTTTTGGAACCCGCGCTTTTGAAGAAAGCAGGCTCTTTTACCATCGGTTTCCACACTGGTCAAAAATGGGACGAATGGTGGCTGATGTGCGGTGGGCTGTCGATGCCCTGGAAGAGCATCCGTTTATTAATCCTCAACAGATTTATGTAGCTGGCTATGCCCTGGGAGGGAATGTCGCTCTCTATAGTACAGCTCTCGATCACCGAATCGCCGGGATGGTCTCCGTTTGCGGGTTTTCACCACTTCGAACCAATAGCCCTGGAAAAACAGCAGAAGGTATCTACGAATATTCGCATTTACATGGATTAATCCCCCGGTTAGGCTTTTTCGCTGGAAATGAAGAACGTATTCCCTACGATGTCCATGAACTAGTTGCATCAATTGCTCCTCGCCCGGTATTAGTCATTGCCCCGACCTGGGATCAATATGCTTCGTTCAAAGACATGCAGATGAGTATGGACAAGTCAATGGATGTTTACAAACTCTACGGAAAAATAAATCAACTTGAATTCTATGTTCCCAACGACTATAATCGGTTTTCGACTGAAATGAAGGCTAAGATGGTATCCTGGTTGAGTGACCAGGTTCACTAGTGAGCCCACTCCGAAAAGGTAGTCAAATCAAATATGGATACGCTTCGGGAAATCACACAATCATCCAGCATCCCTATCTGTGTGGGAGAGAATCTATTTCTGGCCCATCAGTTCCAGACCCTATTGGATAAGAAAGCAGCCGATATCATTATGCCGGATATTCAAAAGTGTGGCGGTATCGGAGAAGGTCAGCGTATAGCAAATCTCGCGCATTTACACTATGTGCCCTTTGCCCCACATCTGGTTTGCTCACCATTGGGCATGATGGCATCAGCACATCTTTGTGCGGCTGTACCTAATTTTCTCATGATGGAGTACTACAATCATTGGGATTGGGATGGCGTCATTGCAGAACCCCTTGCCATAGAAAATAGCTATCTGGAAGTTTCTGACAAACCAGGTATTGGCGTGGATTTCATCGAAGAAGGCTTACGAAGGTTGGCTACGCCCGATATTCCATTTTTTGAGTAGCGAACGCATAAGGAGCTTCGATTTGTATTTTTTTCATTTTTCTTGATGGGAGGTGATAACCTTTCACTTGTACCGGTATCTACTATTGAAATTTGAATTTAATAACTCAAAAACAATAGTGATGCGAATTTTTGATCTTGATCCCCGTAAGAAGCAATATTTTGACGCCTTAAAAGGTGTAGCCAGACCTGTAAGTTCCGTAAAAACAGGAACTCTAACCATGGCCACTGTGAAAGCCGCTGCCTTGGTGGCATTTAAAGTCGCTGCACTGGCAGCGCTGGTAGGAGGAGCCGTACTGGCCAGCGATTATCTGGATGTGCGAGAAGCTGAAAGAATGCGAGACCAGGTATTAAAACATTTGAATCAAGAAAGAATCTTTGATCGTGATAATGCAGAGGCAATGGCTTCATTTGCCTCACGAAATAAGGGCGGTTATTATGTCGTAAAAATTGAAGGTAAAGACATTTATTCAGTACGTTCTGCCGAGCATTTCTACGATACCGGTAACATCCGTACAGGTATTG
>JAUILM010000381.1 GCA_030432855.1 Bacteroidia bacterium | reverse complement strand
TTTTTGAACTAGACGGGTTTCCACGCCCCAGGCATAATCCAATCGAATAAAGTATCCAAAAAGCATCGTTCGCACACCTACTCCGTAGCCAACCACCAGAGGGTCACGGTAGTAGTTTACCTTGAGTCTAACGGTGGGAGGATTGCTGAGATCAACAATGTTAATGGGGTTTTCATCATCGAAAGGGTCAAGACCTACCCATGCTGCCCCAGCATCAACAAACCCCACTAATTGGAGGTGGCGGAAGAATGAAATTTTAATTGGTCGGCGGGATAGGTATTTGAGAAATGGAATTCTCAATTCAGCATTAAATAATGCATAGGTGGTACCATTCCTAATGTTATAATCAAAACCTCTTAAGTTTGGGTTAATCGATCTAAAGGCAAAATCATCTCCGGGTGGTTGCTTAATATCTGTATTAAATTTCGGAATTAGAGCATTATCTACCCCGCCTAGAAAATGAAGAATTCGTTCAGATCCAAAGGATGTACCTGCGGAAAATCGCCCTGCCAGGACAGAGTGCTTTGCGAAGTTGAAGTAGTGCCTTGCATCCGTACCCAATACTGTCATAAAACCCTCGTTCAGCTTTAAAGACAATGGGTCGATTGAAAATGCAAATTTCTTGACCAATTCGGTATATACTTTAAACCGGGTGCCGGATCGAATATTTAAGTCAATATCCAGTGAGTTGTCAAAAACATACTCTAGTCGAATGCCTAACCTTTGGGATTCAAGATCACTTCGTCCCAACGATTGCTGATCGGAGGCAAGGAAAATAATCTTGTCTTGCCGTAAAGTAGCTGTGGCTCGTAGGCTGTTGTAAATGTCTAAGGGGTACTTAACACCATATTGCCCTAAAAGAATAGCATTTTTATTCCTAATCGATTCACCATCGTCTGTGATTGTATTTTCGACCGCCGTTTTCCTATACAAAGCATACCTTTTATCTAAGCGATTCTTCCTGTCATCGTGTACAAGAAAAAATTCTGCTCCATTGAAGGATGTAGGAATTCTCACACCTCCTTCAAAGACATAATCCTCGAACAGGTCCTTAAAGTTAGCTTTCAAGAGTATTCCTAATGGCTGTGGTTCAAATTCTTCCTTAAATGCTGCATAGCTGTTTAATCCGCCAAACAATAGACTATTGTCCATATTGGTGCTGAGAGAATGCATCTTAAATTTCAGCTGGTAGGGCACAATCCGCAATCGGTTGATCGCTGTACTGTCTGTGGAAGATTGCTTATTTACCTGCACAGATGTAGTCGGAACAATAATGTCTGTCGCCGCCTCTTCCAATAGATCTTCTGCCTTATCTTCCTCCATGTCAGCAAACTCTGACTGAAACAAGTATTTTTTGCCCTCTTCTGAAGCTTCTCTGATCACCTCTTCCCGGGGTCTCTGCGTCGATGGCAACTGTGGTCGGTTTGCTTTTCGCTTTTCCTCGCCCGCTCGATCCAGTATTTGTAAATGAAGACTACTTACACTATCTGGTTCATTGCCCGACAGAGCACTTTCATAAAGCTTCATCCTGTCTCCCACCATAAATCCTTCAATAACTCGATCCGTGGGATGGTTCAGATCATAGACTTCTATATTTCGCAAGTGGTTTGATTGGAACGAAGAAGTCGTTTGATAGGCTACTACATTGGTATCTCGGGTGTCCAAAATCAGGGTGTCATTAAATGGTACCTCCTCATCAGGTTCAAAGATGCGTTCAACACCATCTTCCAAAATGATCTTCTTACGGGGTTCTGTGGTTCTTTCAATAGTGATCTGCTTTCGGTTTGCAACACCATTTTCGTTTGAAATATATTGAACTTCACTTCCAGCTATTCTGGGGTCCCTTAGTTCTCCGACTTCAACATCTGTAAGTTGATACAGTACGGGGGCCTCTTCTTCCAATGCCAATAAGAATAGGTTGAAGTTAGAGAAAGGAAGAATGGTGTCAACACTTGTCGAAGAAGCTTTAGTGTCTGGACGATTACTACTGAATACGATTCCGTCAACCCCTTCAATAGACCCAACATCAATATCGATGTCATCATAAATGTCATCAGTAAGTTGAGTGGATTGTCTTGTGTTTGTGGTATAATAGAACAAGTCAACCATTCCTTCTGACAATGCGGAAAAGATGAGTTCTCCTTCACTAAGTGCGGCCATAGAGAATACGCGTTCGTAACGCTCCGGTAAGACCTGCTCTACACTGGTGCCTTCATTAAAATCGATGAGTTGGAGTGTGATTTTGTCGCGGTGCTCATATAAGATAAAGAGCCCTGAGCCATCGGGAAGCCACTCTACAACAGGATAGTCATAATCCGTGGCCTGCTCGTTATTTTTGAACCCATGTTTGAAGATCTTGCGCGACTCTCCTGTGGCCAGATCTTTTAAGGTAATGCGGGTCTTACTTATTTGGTTATCCACCAATGCCACCCGGTCTCCCTGCGGGCTATATCGGATAAAGGTGGTCGGAACTCTCTTTTTTCTCTTATATACCACCTCATTACTGGGATCCACCTCATTAAACTGTTGCAGTTCCGACTGATACCTTTTTAAAAAGTACGATTCCCATTGCTCTGTTATATCATCGAAGGGAATACCAAAAACATAGAGGAATGCGTCTTCAATACTTCGGTTAATACGTGTGAGGTACAGTAAGTTTGAAATCTCCGATCTTCCATACGTTAGACCGATGTAATACCAGAGCGAATGGCCGATGATCCGGGGATAAAAGCCATGTAACCGCTTGAAACTTGTTTTCTTTTCGCTTAAGAAGATGTTTCTCAGCTCAGCATCATTCTCGTAATCCCAATATGAACCAATATACTCAGCAAGTCCAGATTGAAACCAGGTGGGTACCGTGCCAGAAACTGAGTTCTGAACTACCTCCTGTAGATTGTTTCCATAAAACATCGAGTTTAAGAAAACCTGGGCCACCCCTTTTCGGATCTGCCTGCGGAGTGATTCATGATCTCCGTCAAAATATACAAAGACCTTACTTCCCTCAATTTTGGTTTGATTGAGAATTGTATGAAAGGTCTCTTCATGTCCAATGTTACTTTGTTTCAGGTCAGAAACATCAGAGAACACAATGATCTCAATCTTATCGTTGATCCGGTGTTCGATGATGTCCAGGATTTCATCATGATCTTGCTCGGCATATTTCACTGTTGAAACACCGTGGTTTCTTGCTTTGCCGTACCAATAAGTTATAAAGTTTTCACTTTCATAAAGCAACCATTGGTCAAAGTCGTCGTGATATTGAATCCTGTTTTTTCCGTACTCAACCTGGGATACCTGCGCAATACTCGGACAAAGGCAAGCAAAGATGACGAAATATGAGACCTGGATAGTTTTCCGAATAATAAAACCCATATACAGTTTTAGGTAATTTGTTGGTACGGAAATAGTAAAATACAATATTACTCTTTTTCTTGCCAGTATATAACGCAGAAACCATGAGTATCGTTACATCTATAACTTTTAATGCTTTCCAGGAAAACACCTATATCATCTCTGACGGGAAGGAAGCAATCATTGTAGATCCGGGTTGTCACTCGGTTTCAGAACAGAAACAACTTAGTGATAAGGTCGATAGTTTGGGGGTTGTGGTAAAGTATTGCCTCAATACGCATTGCCATCTGGATCACATCTTCGGTAACAAATATGTAGTTGATACCTATGGGGTAGATTTGGTGATGCATGAAGGTGAGCTTCCCCTCTTACGACAAGCTCCCATGATTGCCAACATGTATGGCCTATCGATCGAACCGTCTCCAGAACCCAGTCGTTTTCTGACACATCGAGACACCTTCACCTTTGGGGATACTGTATTTATTGTGCTACTTACTCCTGGTCATTCTCCTGCAAGTATTTCTTTTTATAACAAAGTTGAAGGGTATGTCCTGGCCGGCGATGTATTATTTCAAAACAGCATCGGCCGAACCGACCTGCCTGGTGGGGATCAGGACACACTTTTTAGGAGTATCAAGGATCACTACCTTTCCTTGCCGGATGACGTCATCGTATATCCTGGTCATGGGCCGGCAACCACCATCGGTGAAGAAAGGAGATCAAATCCTTTTCTGCAAAATCTTTAGAACAAGGTCCCCTGCACCGGTGGCGGGTAAAGTTGAAAGGACTTCCGGTGAATAGGTGTTGTCCCATGTAGAACGATAGCCTCACGATGTGCTATCGTGGGATACCCTTTGTTGGTGTCCCAGGAGTAATCTGGAAAATCCCGGTGCTTTCGCAACATATAGTCATCCCGATATGTTTTTGCCAAAATACTTGCTGCAGCTATCGATGCTATCTTACCATCTCCCTTCACAATACATTCAAAGGGAATATTCTTATAGGGCTTAAACCGGTTTCCATCTATGAGTAATTTCTCTGGTGTAATAGAGAGTCTTCGCACCGCTTTATGCATGGCTTCAAAAGAAGCATTCAGGATGTTAATTCGATCAATGGTGGATGGCTGACAGAATGAAACCGCATAGGCAATGGCTTCTTTTTCAATCAATGCCCTCAAAACTTGTCGATCTGCCGCGGTCAGCTGTTTACTGTCGTTCAGCTTTTCATGTTGGAAAGTTGATGGAAGAATCACTGCGGCTGCATATACCGGTCCCGCCAGACAACCTCTCCCTGCCTCATCGCATCCGGCTTCCAGTATATTCGGATCTAATCTGCTTGGTAACACAGAACTAAGATACCTATTGACAGACTTATTATAAAAGATTAGATACGTCGAATTCTGAATTCAACTCTTCGATTTTGCTGACGACCTTCCTCTGTTTCATTTGTAGCGACCGGACGGGTTGTTCCATATCCTATATAAGTCAACCGCTCGGGCTCCACTCCATTTTTCTCCAAAAAACCGACAACCGCCCGGGCCCTTCTGTTTGATAGACGAATGTTGTAATCAAAACTCCCCTGAAAATCCGTATGCCCTCCAATTTCAACCTCCATGGTGGGATATTCCTTCATGATCTTTATCAACTTATGCAGGTCGTCCTGACCTTGTGGTTTTAGGGTTGATCGATCCGTATCAAAAAGAATGTTAGTTAGTGGTATGACCTTATCTTCCTGAAGAGGATACCAGTCAGCAAATTCATCTTTATATCCGTCTTTAATGGGCGGTCGCTTGTATACGCTGACATCATCAATGTAGTAGTAAGCGTAGTTGTGACTTCCCTCTGTAGGGAGGCTGCTTTCGGTCTCATTGTCCGAAAAGAAGTTGCCAATCACCAGGAACTTGCACGCCTTCTCCGCGGTAAAGTCGCCCTGGATCTTATGCCACAAGTATTCATTGCCTGGCACGATTCGCTTGCTGTAGACTTGTGGCTCTCTCAGCACCAAGCGGTCTGTCTTTTCATTGAGTTTGTTTTCCGAAAAATAGATGCCTATGTTGTTAGCATGTATTCCGGTTTGAAGCGGAGAAGCCCAAAATTCTACGTGATAAGCCTGCCCGGGAATAAGGGGTTCCTTCAAGTTCACCTGGATGTACTCTCGACAATGCGGCTTTCCCTGGTTACAACCAAATGCAGTAATACCTGCCATATAAAGTCCAGACCGGGGTTTCTTCTTTCCAAATCCTTTTTCTTTCCAGCTGTCAGGTACCGTGATTTTTGGTCCATACATATCTGGCGAGGCGGCAGATGCCGAACTCCAGTCTTTTACCAGCGCGGTAAAATCACGTCCGCGGTAAAACCATCCATGGGGCATTATCGAAAACTCTTCAAAGCCTGGGTTGGGGACAAGGTTTTCACCTTCTGCTGCAGAGTTGTACACTCCGTAGATCAGCAGTCCAGGTAACAAAGTCGATAGTATTGCAGCCAGTATCTTAGTAAACATCCCAACTCATTAGGCACTGGTTTACCATCCAAAATCTTACCAAAGATTGACGAGAAGAGTCAATCTCTTGGAGATTCCACAAATTTTGCAAACCTTTCTTCTCTTAAACGTCAATTTATGGTTTCTGATTTTCTAAAGCAACTAGGTATTCAAGACCTAAACCAGGGTACCTGGATTAATGATGAGATAGTGGCTACAGAGGAGAAAATAGATTCTGTGT
>JAUILM010000380.1 GCA_030432855.1 Bacteroidia bacterium | reverse complement strand
GGTTTAATACACAAATCTTGATCATGTAAATAAGGACGGACAGCCCAGGATGCCATCACTTTTACCCCCATATTGCTTTTTATTAGCTCGATGGCGGCCTCGGTAAGTTGCATCTCAATCACTTCGGCTGGTCTCAGATCTAAGGGTCCCAATACCTTGCTGTAAAGTGTAGAGTCCTCCAACGGACCATAATATATTATCAATTTTTCGTCGGCAAAGTCCTGGCCATCGATGAAGTCCTTGATTGCCCATGGATGCTTTGAACTAATGACAACGACTTGTTCATCCCAAAATAATTCACGGTACTCGATCATTTTCTCATCCCACTGACTCTGCGTAATCACCAGATCAAGATCTCCATTGAGCAGGCCGGGCAAGGGATCTCTCGTGTATTCGGGCTTGATCGTGATTGAAATTTTCCTCTCCTCTCTTTCAAAAGATCGCAATACTTTCGGCAACCAGTGATAGCAAGTATAGCAATGTGTACTTAGTGCAATTTCGCCATGACCACTGCTAATATGGCTATTGACTCTTGCCTTCACTTCTTCTAACTCAGTCAAAATCTGAGTCGCAGACTCCAACATGATTCTACCTGCTTCAGATAGAACCAATTTCCTATTGAGACGGAAAAACAATGGAGTCTCCAGCTCCTGCTCCAATTCCTTCAATTGATGACTGAGCGCAGACTGAGTCAAATTTAAAATCTTCCCTGCTTGCGACAAAGTTCCTGTTTTGGCCACAGCTTCTACCAATCGAAGATGTCTTAATTCCATCTATTAAAATTTCTAATACATAAATCAAATTTATTTCAAATCATTCATACATCCAAAATATCGATCACAGGGTTAATTCGCTTGATAAACTTTTGGTAATCGACGTAATGAAGCGTCGCAAACTCAATTATTATGAAATCAATGAATGCTTTGCTAATTATGAGTGTGATTCTCGGGAGCTGCCAGCCACTACAATATCACAGCGCAAATCCATCAAAATACCAGTATGGTCAATACAGGGATCTCGCAGACGCCCTAAAATCCATTTCCGGTCTTCGGGTTGTGGGATTTAGTAGAAATACAAGAATTGAGGACACAAGAAATCCCGACCATAACAGCGTCCAGTATATCCTCGATGGTGTGTTTATGTTTGATGACTACAATCTCATCAATGATCAGATCCAGATGTCCCGGGTCCAATCGATAAAAATAAGAAAGAGTGTAGCATCCAGAGTTTCCGTAGCTAATAATGATAGGACCATAGTGGAAATATGGACCCAATAATAGTTGTACGCACTTTTGGTTTCAAGTGTATTATAGGGGGGGCAATATTGCATTGTCTCCCTATTTCAATATTTATTCCAATAAAATGCTGATATCTTCTTGTGAAAAACCCATCGAACCATCTACGCCTAAAATATCAGCTGCCAGTTTTTTCTTCTTGTCCTGCAATCTGATAATTTTCTCCTCGATAGTGTCGGTGGTAATAAATCGTAGCGCGAATACATTGCGTGTTTGTCCTATTCTATGCGCCCTCGCTACCGCTTGCTGTTCAGTTGTAGGATTCCACCAGGGATCCAGGACGAAGACATAGTCAGCGGCTGTCAAATTCAACCCCACGCCCCCGGCCTTTAGAGAAATAAGAAAAGTCTGATGTGCATCGCTCTCCTCAAAGGTCTTAATTTCCCGGGTTCTTTGTGACTGGGTAAGTTGACCTGTCAGATAGCAGTATTTAACTCCACGCTTTTCAAATTCCCTCTTGAAAAGGTCCAGGTACTTCACAAAAGAACTAAAAAACAACACCTTATGACCTGCTCTACATATTTCTTCCCATCGACTTATGACATCTTTGAATTTACTGCTGGGAATGTTAGATTTTTCATCTATCAGAGAAGGGTGATTAGCAATCTGTCTTAGCTTACTTAAAGTCTGTAAGACTGTCAGTTTGAAAGAGGGATTGGAAGGATCATAATTTTCCAATAAAACATTCCGAGCGGCTGATTTTTCCCTTTCATACAATTCCTTTTGCCGTTCTGACATCTCCGAATAGACCACTGTAGTAGATAAGGGAGGTAAGTCCTTTACCACGTCTTCTTTGGTACGCCTTAATAAAAAAGGATTCACGATTTCGCGAAGACGAGACTTCGCCAGCTCATCACCCGCTCGTTCAATGGGTACAATAAATTCATCCTTAAAAAAGGAGAAGCTTCCGAGGAGCTCGGGATTTATGAACTGCATTTGAGACCAGAGATCTGCCAAAGAATTTTCAATCGGTGTACCACTAAGCGATATTTTCCCCTCCGCATCTAATTCGGTAAGGGCCTTAAATATTTTACTACTTCTATTTTTAATTTGCTGACTCTCATCAAGAATAATAACACCATACTTTAATTGCTGTAATATTTCGATATCCCTTAGGGCGGTTTGATAGGTAGTCAATATCACGTCAAATTTCTCAATAAGTCGAACGTCACGATGACGCTTAGGCCCCACATGCCTGTAGACAAATAAGGAGGGGGCAAATTTCCTGATTTCACTTTGCCAGTTAAAAATCAGGGAGGCCGGCAGGACAATCAAAGCTCGCAAGGTGGTGCTTTCATCATAGAGTCCACCACCAAAAAGATCTAGCTGGCTCGAGGAAGCATCTCCTGCCTCCTGAGTTTGTAAGGTACGCGATTGCTTGGCATGCAACAGAAGCGTAATGGATTGAAGTGTTTTACCCAGCCCCATATCATCCGCCAGGCAGGCACCAAGACCCTGGTCAAAGAGAGAAATAAGCCATCGCGCACCGTCCTTCTGATACGGTCGTAGAGTAGCTTGCAAACCCTGCGGCAGTTTTATCTCCTCTGTATTTTGGTCTACAGTCGGCACATTTATACCACTGGATTCCAGGACTGTGAACTGACTCTTGAGGATACGCATGTCCTCTCCTTCCCGGGTAGCAAACTTGCACAAATCCTGATATTTATTAAACCACTCATTGGGGATAATGAATACAGATCCATCCGGCAATTTATATATCGGATCTTCATTTATGATGTGATCCCGAAATTCGACAAAAGCAATTTTGAAGGGCCCGATAGTGACTACTGCATAGAGATCAAACCAGTCATTGTCAGGAGATAAATCAAGGGATAAATCCGGGACCTCCAGGCATACCCTGCTACCCTGAATCGTGGGGGCCAACACCTCGAATCCCAATTTTTCCAATTGAAAAAAATGACTACTTAACCATTCCAACATCGTAAAACCATGCCCTTCTGATTCATCTTCTGACAGATGAAAGTAACTACCGCGACCTTCTGACAGTCCCAACTTTTTTAACTTCTGCACATACTTTTCTTCCGCTTTGGTGTCTCGTTCCACCCTCGTGATTGAAACCTCATCACCTTCAAACTCGATGGATGAATTCCGAAGTCGCTGATCTTTCCAGCCAAATACGACACCGGAATATTTCATATTTAATGTCAGCCCCCATTGATCATTAAATAGATTTTGTACCGCTTCTATAGAACATCCAGCCAATGTATTTTCGGTATTGATTTCGAAGCCTTCCGCGTCAATATCAACCCGGGACGCAATTTTCAGTACAAACGTTTGAAAATATTTCTTGAACGATGTGGGAGGTATGGTAACGACTTCTTTTTTCTGAAAAGGCTTGACCATATTCCCGTTGATGTGAGCTACTCTGTACAGCCGGTAGTCGGCCACAATCCACGCAGGATGATTACAGACTGGCAATACATCACGGGACATGACTTGCCACGTCTCCTCTCCTTCTTTCAACCGCAATTTGTAAATCACCTGATCTTCAGCTCGTTCGAAACTCAACAAAGGCTCCAGCTCTTTGGTATTTGTTTCTACCAGAAAATTGCTTACCAGGACCTTCCGACTTAATTCGAATGTCAGGGAATATTGATTGTCATAAATGATCCCCAGTATCTCGTCAAGATGGGTATCTACGAAGGGGACGATCATACCCTTAATCTTTTTATCCTTTAGGAGATCATCCAGCGTTTTTGCTTTCTTCTGATATACTTTAAAACGATCAAAAAGTGCAGGTACCTGAATTAATTCGATCAGGTAAAATAGCCGTTGTTCAGTCTTATTCAGAGTAAATCCATATCCTTCTACTGTATGCGTGTACACTTTACATTGCACGTGCGTCAACTCCCCTTTCAGCAGCTTCACAGCATAGGGGTTCACCAGAAACAGCCCCGAGGGATCGGGATAAAGGTCATAAACCAGGGTAAGTGCGACTCGATCAAGTATGGATACTGACATGCAAAAATTTTAGTAAAATCTGGATAACTCTATTCCTGGAAAAAAGAATCTATTCCCCAGAAAAGATCTTTAAACACTAGTTGCTGCACGAGATAGGCTTCCTTTCGATCAGTCACTGCATAGAAGCGTTCGATACGATCTCGAACAGCTACATCAGCCGTGACCTGAATGGGGAATAGTTTAACGACCTGCTCCTCCCCATTAGTCTTTCTCAAATCAAAAGTGACAAAAGGTGTCTGACCCTGAATTGCCTTCAATACTGCATCATAAGGTAATATCTCCTCCGCGCCCACAGATCCATATGATCTCAGATACGCTTCTGCGGCACCCTCTCTCGAAGGTCCAGGACTATGACTATCATTCTGAGGACTTACGACCAGCTTTCCATTCCGTGATCGAATCACAAAGCTGCTTTCTTCCTGTTCAGGATAAGTAACTGCCAGTTCTTCAATTTCATCCACCCCTGACCTAAAAATGATACGATCCTTCCAATCTTTCAAAGGCATAGAGTATCGGGTCTGGAGTACACCCTCCCAGCCCGGAATATGGACCACCGCCGGGCGATCGGCACCTTCCATGATGATATAGTTACCACGGTCATCCGGGGTACTTCCACCGATCACATACCCCTTCAGAAGCTGATTATCCTTATCGTAGAGCCGGGTTCGCACTCCATGTGTGGTAAGGTCCTTTACCAATGTATTGAGTGCCTGAGCACCGGGTATAACCTGCAGTTCTATTCTACCGATAGCATCCAGCAAGTTGGAAATTGCATTATCACGGACCCTAAAGGAATCATTTAGGATCCAGTAGTCTCCATTTCTTTTTAAGGCAATCTCCTGCCCGAAATGATCCAGTAGCTCTATACGGGCTACATCGCGTACATCCTCTACTTTGTATCGAAACTCAGCAGCAATGTCAGGTGAGGCATCCCGATATCCATTCCAAATGAGGAATATCAGTAGCAAAATGACCAGTAATGCAAGTCCAATCCGTTTCACGCGGCGAATCTAGCATATTTACGCTTTCTTCGGAAATGAAAGAAAATTCCAAAGGCCGAAAGGAGAATCAAAGGCAATACCACATTGAGAAGTTGCCAGTAAAGCCGTTCCTGAGCGATACGCGGCTTATCCAATAATCGTAGTTTAATATTTCTTGCACGGGATTCTATAAGCCCTTCGCTGTCCAACATATACTCAATTGCGTTCGTCAGGAAGTCCTGATTATCAAAGGTATAGTTCATATATTGGTTGTATCCCAGGGGTCTGATGGCACCGTTTGTGGGATTGATCAAATTCTTCGCAATATCACCATCTGCCACTACCAGAATCTTAGAGTCACTACTTTCTCCCTGAAATGAAGCACCAATCTGATCCAAAGTAGCTCGCATTTCGGGTGCTACCCGATTTTCATACAACGAATTGAAAGTACCTTCCAACATCATGGCTACCGTTTGAGGTCCTTTATTGAATTGATCTGGATCGGGTTCGAGCTTTAATATCTCAAAATCCAAAATCACCGGACTAAACTGGAGCCGCGTGTATGGAGAGGATGTAAGCAGAGGAGTCTTTCGGACATAATTTTTGGTTTTCACCGTATCGATCGTTGACGGAAACTGAAGGTGGATTCTATCTAAGCCTTTCACAATAGGGTGATCTTCCCGGCCGGAGACGAGTGGATGATAGTACCAGCTGACCAGTCGAGGTGCATTATTGGATCGTTGATCCCCCAATGCCAGAGGAATCGTACCGCACTCCAGATCTAGCACCAGGTTGGAGTTGACCTTTACTCCGTATTTAAAAAACATTTCGT
>JAUILM010000379.1 GCA_030432855.1 Bacteroidia bacterium | reverse complement strand
AGTAGGCGATACCCATGAGGCCTCTGCATAGGTTAGTAGGACCCTGGACTTCAGGAGTGTTGGGTACCACCGGATCCACTTGCAGAAAATATGAACAGTCCAAACTTCCAAATGCATCTGTGACTTTCCATTCTACTTCATATCGTCCTACATCAAAGGACATCGTATTGGAGCCCAGGGGAGTGAAGGGGGAATAGGTACCCAAGGGTGCATTGGTTGCATCTACTTCCCGGTATCTGAACTCAATGGTGGTTGTGATACAAACTAAATATTCCGGTGCAGGCAAAGTGACGATAGCCTGATCGGTGGCACAGTCCTCAAGCACGATCAGATCTTCTGGGCAAATTAATTCTGAAATGACCTCTGTACCGGCTTGAACGGTCACCATAACTGTGCATTCATTAGAATTACCCGCCTCGTCCATGCTGGTGATAGTTACCATATGTTCTCCGGGTCCCAGGGATGTCCCGGTTGGGGGACTTTGACTCAGGGTCAGATTATTTGAGGACGTACAATTGTCGGTGGACTGGGTTGTCAAAACCAAATCTGGAAGGAAAATCTCACAGTTTTGATTGACTTCCATCACGAAGGGTTCGGGACATTGTATGTCTGGCATGCTCTCGTCCACAACCGTAATGGTGGCTGAGCAGTCATCTTCTTTGTCTCCGTCATCTATGGTAAGTGTCACTTGAAAAATTCCGGGACTAAAAGGGCCTTCATCACTTAATGTGAGTGTAAATGGATCAGCATCCGGATCAAAAGATCCATTGTCCACATCTTCTGGAGTGATGGTTGCTTCGCAATTGTCATCGACCGCCACCTGAACATTCTGACATATTGCTTCAGGAGCCTGGTTGCAGGCTAGCAAAGGGTCCGTAATGGTGATATTGTAGAAGCATTCTGAAGACTCATTACCAGCCAGGTCAATTACCTTTACACCAAGTTGCATGGTACCCAAATCGTCGCAGGTAAAAGACGTAGGCCCGGAGGTGATATATTGATCTTGTAGCACACAATTATCGATCTCAGACACTATTACATTATTACGAATAAAGGAAGTAGCACTAATATCGGCCTCACCATTTGCATCAAGAGGAACGGTAATATTCTGACATGTTACCGCTGGCATTAAGTTGTCCACAACAGTAATGGTAGCATTGCACATGTCATCCAATGATCCATCACTGACGGTCAATTGTACCATATGCATACCGGGTGCAAAAGGTCCACTATTGTCCAATGTCAGCATCAGAGGATCCATGTCAGGATCACTTGATCCATTGTCGATCTGGGCTGCGGTAATGACGGCCTCGCAATTTGCATCCACCGGCACTTCTATGTTTTGACAAACTGCTGTGGGGGGTAAATTGCAGTAATTATTAGGATCAGAAATTGTCACTTGAGCAGTGCAGTCGTCTGTATTGCCTGCAGCGTCGGTGAGGATGAGTTGTACATTCGCTGTATTACCCAGGTCAGCACAGCTAAAAGAGGTAGGAGAGATACTAGGAGTAAAGCCACAATTATCGGATGCTCCGGGGCCGACAAGTTCTTGCGCGGTAAGCGTGTACATGCCATTCATGTCCAGCTGGATCGTCGGACTTAGACAGTCAGCAATGGGATCCTCGCCATCTTGTACGGTGACCGAGAATGAACAGGAAGCTGTATTACCTGCCGCATCTGTCGCCTGAAAAGTATTACCCGTGATTCCCACAGAAAAGCTACTCCCCGATGACAGTCCTAAAGTTTGACTAGTCGACGTTCCGGCACAATTATCACCGACCGTAGGAGCTGAAAAATTGACTGTTTGAGCACAGGTACCCGTAGCAGCTGCAACTACGATATTGGAGGGGCACGTGATGGTAGGAGGTACGTTGTCGATGACATTGATAGTATGAGGCACATCAATGAAGTTGCCAGCGGCATCCGTCACCCGATAGGTATGTGTAATAATTAACGGACTGGCCATGGAACCAGCTCCCCCGTTGTCAGTTTGCCCCTGAAATACCACGGTGGGTAGTTTTTCAGGACATGGTATAATCGTCTGATTTCCATTTAGGCTACCGGGAGTTGCCAATTGGTCCACGAATGTAAACTCCTCGCCAATATTTCCACTTCCAGTGCGTGAAAGGCTTTCGTCTACCGCTTGAGTGTTGGGTTCAGCTACCCCAACATCAGTAGATGTAAGACCAAATGCGGGTCCATCGATAGCAATGAAGGTACCTTCATAACTAAGAAATTCAATTACGGTATTTGGGTTCTTGACCAGGGCAAGTCCTTCTGTAGAGTTCTGGAGATTTGACATGGCAAATGTAAGGGCACCAAATCCATTGGACTCATTGTCTATGATCCCTGAAAGTGGTACCGTCAGATCCACCATACGGTCTGATCCATCATAAGTATAGAGTGTATATGCACTAAGATCCAGCCCTGCGGGTCCTGCAATTTCGACAAATTCACCCATGTCTGTTCCATCATTGTCATAATGAAACTCATTAATCCATGGTTCGGTAGTACAGGCAATCGTGCAGTTGTCGGATTCGTCGTCAATAATAGATGGGTCTGGTGTCGGTACCTCTGAAGTACATACCACATTGGTGGCAGGTGGGCTTGAAGCCGTTGGAGCAGTATTATCGACTCCGGCATTAATTGTTCGACTGGCTGTCTCTCGGCAGGTGCCGGGGACAAATGAATCATCATCAACAGTGATTGAGTAGGTGCCGTCGGGTAGGTCGGTGAAGATTCCCGTACTATTTGATACAGAAATAGGACCACTGATCGAGTATGTCACAGGTCCATTGGTGGTAGAGGTAGATATCGTGATAGAGCCGTCATCAGCATCTGGACAGTCTTCATGTACAGTTACTATGTCTGTGATAGCTAGATCGCAGGTTGGACCAGAACCCTGAAGGTCTGCTCCAGTAGCAGAGATATTACTAATGGTAGTAATCTCTCCCGCAGAATTATGATCAACACATACTCGTATTTGCAAAGTGCTACCCACTAATCCGGTAGCACCAACATTAGCAAGGCTCCCATCGACTGCAGTGGGAGATGCGGTATTTGAAATGGTGCGACCACTGGAGCCAAAGGCATTCTGGACTGTCGTCCATGTGCCTCCATCGATGCTGTATTCTACATCGATATAGTCCTTTGAACCTACACTTGCATCGTTGTAATTTTCATAACTGATCCAACTAAGATCCAGTTCAAACGAGGCACTGGCTGCTGTGATATCTAGAAGAGGGCTCACCCAGCAAGCCTCTTCGTCGACATCAGATACGATCAGCTGATTTGATCCATTGGTAGCGAAAGGCTCTACATCGATACCTGATAGATTGCCTTCGATTGTCCAATTTACTCCTGCAAAATCGTTGGTGAAGCAGGAAGTCCCGACAGACCCAGAACAAGGTCCGGACAATATGCCTTTGTCTGGTATGGGAAAATTTTCACTGTATTGTCCATATACGGATAGAGATAGCAGTAAAGCCAGGGTAAGGGTAATTTGGTTTTTCATGTTGAAGGATTATACGAATTTTGTGTTAGGGTGTTGACTCTTATAACTTCAAAGTAACGAGCTACTTTACATGCAACAAAAATGATAGCTGCTTTAAGTTATACATTTTTATGGCTTAGATGGGTACTAATTTTTTTTGCAGGACTCTATTTCTTTGAAAAAACGACTAGGAGAGATGTCTTTACTAGGAATTAGTAGAAATTCTTTTCCTAAACAAAATCTCAGCTGCATACAATCCACCACCCTGATATCTGGACTGCATTTTACCAATTTTCCGCAGATCAGAGTAGTCAGGTATTATTGTTTCTAATGAAGGAAATGAAACAGGAAAAGGGACCCAGGTATTTGCAAAGATTGTATCGTATTCGACTAGGATCAGAAGTGGTGTGATTTGCCTTAATTTTTCCAGAAAAAAGATCTGATCCCTTACATAATGAAGAGAGTTGGCCATTAAAACACCTTCCACGGATTCATTGAGTTTTATGTCCTGCAGATCCCCTTGTTTGAATTCTATCTGTACATTTTCCCCGTATTCAGTAGGAAGCGATTGTTCTTCCAGATCTATTGCAGTGATGAGACTATGAGGAGGTAACAGCTGGGCAAGAGCAAGGGTAAAAGTGCCACTCCCACAACCCAGATCCAGCCAATGCTGTTTCTCTGAGTTAATTTCTGCCTTTGCTATTAATTGTCGGGCCTGAAAAATTTCCATGTATAGTAAATACTTGTTATTGTGAACTTATTATTATTTAGTCACATGTCCGGAACATGATTCAGAATGAGTCATTCGGAAAACCATATCTTACCTTCGCAAAGAAATCCATGCCATTCGCAAAAAGGAAGCCCTGTAAGAAACTGTTACGAAATTGGGTCAATCTAATTTGCACTATCTTCAATTTAATTTCGTGCTCTTCCTGGCGACATCAGACCTACTATAATCTGCTCACGATAATCTGATCGTTTTTGAAGAATCGAAAGCCAAATTTTTATCTATAAAAATTCATTGACCAAGGGTATATACTGTGGTGATTTGCGACGGCTTATCAGTGGATTGTCATTGCCCGCGACAATCGAAAACAGTGTACTCCTCCAGGAAAGTCATTGAGTTTCTTAATAAGCTCGAACGCATGACCATTCGTACCGTAACAACAAAATTTTTCACTACACTCCTTTTCATCTTTTCACTATGCCTAACTGTCTGGAGTCAGAGATCCGATGATGCTACCCACATCATTTCGCTGGATCTGTCGCAATTCAGCCGACAGCTGAACGCGGCTCCGATGGAAGGTAGCTCATTCGCCCGATCAGCACCTATGGTTGTTGATCTCCCTATGCCGGATGGAAGCATGCAATCGTTCTCCGTCGTTGAGTCACCGATAATGGATCCAGACTTCGCGAGTGCTTTTCCTGATTTTAAAACGTACCGGGTCCAGCAACAGGATGATCCAGCCATATCTGGCCGCATATCAATTACACCGTATGGATATAATGCGGTGATCCTGACGCCTTCGGGTACGATCCATGCCAGTCCGTTGGATATCAATAATCCGGTCGAGCATCAGATTCAAATATCCAAAAGGCTTACTGAGGGACTGGAGTGCGCATTTTCTGACGTGTTGCATGGCAGGGAGTCCCAAAATATTATTGAGAATACAAATCCCACGATAGCCAATGGGGCCAATAAGCGGACATTCCGTATGGCTATTGTGACCACCGGGGAATTTGCTTCAGCCAATGGAGGCACGGCACCTTCTGCCTCGGCAGCGGTCACTGCGGCTGTCAATGGTATTCAAGCCATTTACGAGCGGGAGCTCAATGTCAACTTTACCTTACTGCAGCCATTCGTGTACACGAATGCCAATACCGATCCTTTCATTGCGGGTAATGAGCGAACCACTATGGCCGCCAACGCAGTGGCACTCAATTTTAATGTGAACGATTACGACGTGGGTCATGTCTTTCATGATGTAGATGAGGGTGCCGGAAATCTTGGTCCCGGGGGAGTTGCCAATCTGGGAGCGATATGTAGCAATACACCACAAGGGAACGGAGTCCGGAAAGCCGGGGGCTGGAGTGGATCATTCACGGCTACAGGAGGTTTTATCAGCCTGGCGGCGCATGAGTTTGGTCATATGTTTAACATGACACATACTTTTAATGGCACAGGCGAAAGCTGTACAAATAATATAAGTACTGCCACCGCTGTTGAAATCGGTAGTGGAAACACCATCATGTCGTACAATGGTACCTGCGCTGCCAGTCAAAATGTGCCGGGTTCAGGTGTGGCGGATCACTATTTCCATGCCATCAGTTTGGATCAGGCGATCAACTTTATTAACGGTCAGACTTGTGGAACCACCGTTGCCAGTAACAATACACCGCCAAATGTAAACGCTAATCCTTGTGGTGGTAATCATACAATCCCCGTAGGAACCCCATTTCGACTGAGAGGAAGTGGCTCCGATGCCAATGGTGATGTGATCTACTATACCTGGGAACAAACAGATGAGGATGGTGACGGCACAGCGACGCAGGGACTCATCGGTGCCGCGGCAGCTGCCAATGCCGCCGCACCTTTATTC
>JAUILM010000378.1 GCA_030432855.1 Bacteroidia bacterium | reverse complement strand
GTAGGTGCCCCAACACTGGATGCTTCTGTGGAAGCTACGGTACTCGGACATCAAAAAGGCGATAAGGTAATCGTCTTCAAAAAGAAAAGAAGAAAAGGCTACCGTGTCAAAAACGGACACCGTCAGGCCTTTACTAAAATTAAAATCGATTCAATCGCGGGATAAATTCTTTAAGCCATGGCACATAAGAAAGGAGTAGGTAGTTCAGATAACGGACGGGACAGTAAAAGTAAACGACTAGGGGTAAAACTCTTTGGTGGTCAACCTGCCAGAGCCGGTAACATCATCGTTCGCCAGAGAGGCACTCGATACCACGTAGGTAACAACGTAGGAATCGGTAAGGATCATACCATCTATGCCTTGATCGATGGAACGGTCGCTTTTACCAAAGGACGAAAGAACAGAACGTTCATCTCCGTATTGCCTTTTGAAGAAGTTGCTGAGACCCTGGATACAGCTCCCAAAGCTGCCCCTAAAAAAGAAGCGGCTCCAGCACCTGAAAAAACTGAAACTCCAGCACCAGCACCTGTTGCTGAAGCACCTGTAGCTGAGGAAAAGGAAGAAGTAGCGGAGAAGCCACAGAGTCGAAAGAAAACTCCCAAAGAGGATGATCTGAAGATCATTGAAGGTATCGGTCCTAAATTAGAATCTATACTTAAGGAAGCTGGCATCACCGATTGGAAAGTACTGGCAGCTTCTGATCCAGACAAGATTCGAGAAATCCTTGAAGGAGCTGGAAGTCGATTCAAAATGTTTAATCCAACTACCTGGCCAAAGCAAGCTCAAATGGCAGTAGATGGTCAGTGGGATGAGCTGGAAGCTTATCAGGATCGTCTGGATGGCGGATTAGAAAAGGAAGATTAATACTGCTGCTTTACAATAAGTAAAGTCTTAGATATAGTAGGCTGGCTGATTTATTTTAGTCAGCCTATTTTTTTGGTGCCAGGCAGGACGCAAGGCATAAGGTAAAACGGTATTGAGGGCATAAAAAGAATATTGAAACACCCCAGCTCTTTATAGCAGATTGTCAACCTATACTCAAATGACAACAGGCCCAACGCCTGGTCAGGAAAAATCGGCATCCGACTATGGGAAAATTTCTCCTGGTTTATTTTGTAAATTGTCTTTCATCCAAATTTGAAGGTGATGCCACGAAATACAGTTATTTTCTTGCTTTTGATAACTAACTTGATGGCATTTGGTCTGAAGTCTCAGGTCCTGGATGGATGGTCCTTTAAGGCTCAGCGTGCCGCCATTCAACCTAGACATTGGACTGATATTGAAATGACATTTCAAGGGGCTCCGACACTGGCCATTTCCGGACAGAAAGCAGGGCATGATAATGGTAGCTGGGTGCATAGCTATCCGGTCACTGCTGGTGCGGAGATTAATTACATGGTTTATTTTCGGGCAGAAGATGTTGATGAACTCGCAAGATCGATTCTGACTACGCTGATCTGGCTAGACAAAGATGGTAACCAGATTGGCCCGAAAGAATTTCCTGCCCGGGGTCTGGATCAAGACGGTTGGCATTCATTTCAACAGGTCTATGTGGTACCGCATAATGCCGTGACCTGTCAAGTGGAATTGATCTACCGTTGGGACGGCGACGGAAAAGTGCACTTTTCAATACCTGAGATTTCTGACGCGCAATTGCAGGCGCGCAAGGTCAGGTTGGCCACCATCCATCATAAACCACATAATTCCACATTGGAAGGAAACTGGAGGGCTTTCGAACAGTTGATTAAAGAGGCTGCTCTGGAGGAGGCAGACATAGTTTGTTTGCCGGAAGCGATGAATATGGCGGGAACAGGGAAGAGCTATGTCGAAGCGGCCGAGTCCATACCCGGACCGACCAGTCAATTCTTGAGTACACTGGCACGAAAGCATCAAATGTATATCGTCGCAGGATTACTGGAGGCAGAAGGTGACGTGGTCTATAATACGGCTGTGCTTATGGATAGAGAAGGGAATCTCTCGGGTAAATACAGAAAGGTGTGCCTGCCAAGGGAAGAAATCGAGGGTGGAGTGAGCCCAGGTCAAGCATTTCCTGTGTTTGAAACTGACTTTGGCAAGGTGGGTCTTATGATCTGTTGGGATGTGGCTTTTCCTGAACCAGCAAGACAGTTGGCCATGCAGGGTGCTGAGGTGATTATGCTCCCGATCTGGGGTGGCAACAGGACGTTGGCTCAAGCCCGGGCCATCGAAAATCAAGTGTATCTTGTGAGCTCAACCTATTCAAACGACGAAGAGGAGATGCGGACGGCGGTCTTCGATCTGGAAGGGAAAATGATGGGTAAAGCTAGTGATCGTGATCCAGTCATCGTGGTCGAGGTCGATCTCAATAAGCAAAAACTATGGCCATTTTTGGGAGAATTCAAAAATAGAATTGCGCAGGAAATGCCATCCAGAAAAGCAATGGAAAGCTCAACATCTTCCCTCAGTCGTCAATGATACCTTAGGGTTTGGCAAGTTGTTGTCATTCTACCCCTTGCCAGATACCGCTTTTGACCCTTCGTGACCAGAAATGCTTCGACGCCCTCACGAGTTAATGCCATTATACTTGGCAAATTGTCTGAGGTTCTTTGATGATCGTAGTTTGCCTTTAATTTACTTCTACGACTTTCATTAGGTCTTTGTTATTGACCCACCCTTCTGTACCATCTGACAGGTCGATGCGTTTCCAGTCACCCAGATCCTCAAGGACCCTGAGTTTATGCCCGGCACGTACTCCCACTGCACTCTCCGTGGCATCGTCAGGTACCTCATATACCTCTTTTAAATCTGAGGCAACCAACATCCTGTCATGGAATTTGAAATAGGTCCTTTCCAGTAAAAACAGGACCAGAACTACTAAGAATATACCCCCAAGGATATACGTCAGCAATTGCCATCGACCTGCCACTTTCTTTACCTTCCATCGAAAGAGCATCATTAATGTAACAGCAAAGGAGATCCAGAGACAAATAGCAAGAAAGTCCTTCCCCATTACACTGTGTACGACCTTAATGAAACCAGATAGAGGATAGGCAGGGAAATGATACAAATCACCTACCTGGTCTTTCACATATTCCAGATTTTGTTCAATCTCTTTTGAGAGGGGGTTCTCTAAGTGTGCACGTTCGAGAAATAGCCGTGCCTTTCCCCAGGACTCTTTTTGTGCGTAAGCCGACCCCAAATTGTAGTACAGGTCAGCAGAGCCATATCCGTTATCTGCCAGCGTCGTGTAAAGATGAATGGCATCGTCCACTTTGCCTGCACTTAGGGCAGTATTGGCTAACTGGAATGTGTCTGACTGCATGGCACCCGCAACTACCATAGAAATACACATCGATAGAATCGAAAGGAAAAATCTTTTCATCGCACTGCAAAACTACTAATCTCAAATAGTCCCATCGGACGTTCGTCCACCCGCCAATTAAATCCCTCTAACTTTAGGGAGCCGGGAGCAACATCCTGGATGGGATGGAACTTGGCTGTGGGACTATCGTAAAACGTGATATCGGTTACTTCATTATTGCCAAATCGCAGTAACATGCGACTACACAGCATTTCATTGGCCCCAATGTAAGCCTTCTGCTCATCCAGTACATAGTAAATGGATTCTGCATTACCTTTTATCAGCATTCTATTGAGTTCACCTTCTTTAAATGATGCCGTGATTTCTTTACCCTTCATTTGATTAAAGAGAATTTCGTCGGCCGAGTTGAGGATAAATGCATTTTGCTTAAGGTAGATCTCATCGATCTCGCTATTACTAAGTTGTATCTGTACGGTATCGGCAACAAATTGCGAAGTATCTGACCATATGATGGGGTCCTTATAGAGGGTAAAGAGTGAATCTGTGGATGAGTACGTAAGGGAGTCACAGATTGCCTGTAGATCTTCCTTAAAAATCTTAACATCATAATAGGCATTAAACTGCCGGGTCGTATCTCCGGCCTCTGAAATGATTTCCGTACTAACCATCGTATCAGCGGCCAGAAAGAATGAGTCTTCATCCATCATACTTATGAAAAGAGGTCTGCCACCAAAAGCCTTAAGATAGCCGGTACTGTCATTGTACTCTGCCTCATCACAGAGAATGGTGTGATTCTCCACAGTATCCCTCCAGATGATATCCCCACTGGCCAACCCCAGACCGGCTTTATTGTCAAAATCAATATTGTCAGCTATTAATACCTGTGGTCCATTATCCAGGCTGGATCGCGTGGAGGACGTAAGTTTGTCATTTTTAAGATCATATTTCAACTCCCTGGAACGCATGGTTCGCGTGGAATCCTCAAATAGGGCATTGCCGATAAGGTCTACAACTTCGTCTGTTTCACGGTAAATAATCGTATCCGCCGAAGCACGTTTTCCGTCTTCCACTAATGTGGCATTTCGGATCAAGCGAACCTCCTTTGTTGAACCATCGTAATAGATTGAATCGGCTTCTGCCGTCTGATCTTCTTTTTCAAATCTGGCATTTTGGGTGAAAAAGGCAAGGTTGTTTTTGGTATCATAAAATCCTGCCTCACAGTACACTTGTCCTCCATCTTCCAGATCGATACGGGTAGGTCCCAGGAATACTGCCTTTTCCTCCTTGGTATTGAACATAAGAGTATCGGCAAATAGTTGAAAGTCGGGACTTACGATGACCACACTATCCTTGAAGTACACTTCATCACTGGCCAGGTAGTAGAGACCTCTTCGGCTATACAGAAAGGTAGTATCGTTAGTCAACAACGCTCCCTGATCATATACGGCAATCCTGGTGTCTGCGTTATAAGCCAGACTATCGGTAAATAACTTTTGTGACTTGTTTTGCAGTACTACTGAATCCCGCAGAAATGCATCCCGGGTGTTACCATAGTATTCCAGTCGTTCTGAAAATATATTTAGCGAATCCCATTGTTGCAATAGCACATTTCCGTTGGCAAATAGATTATTCTGTTCCTTTCTCGCCGAATCACATGCCATGAACAGACTATCCTGATGCAACTGCACATCTCCCGTTAAAATCAGAACCTCTTGTCCTGCATCATCTTTCTGACTAATCACCCGATCTGCCCTATCAATGATTACAAGGCTGTTCTTAGCAGTGTCTTGCTCTACCGTTTGTCCAAATCCAGCATACTGAAGCGTAAGGATCAGAATGGCTCCCAGGAGCAAACGATGCCATATGTCTGAGGTGCTGATATCTCTTATTTTATTTGACAATACTTGCGAGCCGTTAGTGTCTAACATCCTAAAACGACAAAGATCTGAAATCAGCGGCGAATCTTACCACTTAAGATAATTTTAACCTTGGTGCACAGGACTATCCATTTCCAAAAGATGAAATGCCACCTCTTCACCGACGAGGCTACTGATGGCTACACCCATACCAGCCAATCTTCCAATAAAAAGGACACGGTCATCTATATCTTTCATTATGGGTTTCTTCGATGGACCCATTCCTAAAATACCACTCCAGTGATATTCGATGGTAAATGACTCGTCTGTTCGCACGTGGTCTCTTAGAAAACGGTGAAGAAACTCCTTCACCTCGTCAGTGGTTTCGAAGGAACCAATCGCTTCCGAACTAAAGCGGTTTCTAGCACCCCCGATCAGCATTCGGTTCTCCACGCTGCGGAAGTAAATATATCCAGCATCGTAGTGAAATGAACCTGACACCGGTAAATGTTCAAATTGTGATGTCACCAGGACCTGATTTCTCACACGATTGATAGGCATGTCCGGAATAAGCTCGCTTGCAAAGGCATTGGTAGCCAGGACAACTCTGGAGGCAGTCAGTACGACACCCTTATCCGTAAATAACTTCACTTCCCGATCCGAAGATTCGAAGGAGGTGATTGCGATACCCCAGAGAAACTGAACACCGGCATCTCTGGCAAGGTTCAGAAGAGAAGATACCATCTTTCCCGTATGCAACATACCTTCGCCCGCTATGGAAATACCCGCCGAGAAACCTTTTAGCCCCAGATCAGAAAGGTCGTTCGTTGCTAGCGGCTCATAGGTCTTTTTACCCAAAGAGCTGTTGAGATAGGACAGACGATCAATACATGCCTGATAGGTATCCATCATATCATCAGTAAAGACTTCGTAGCCA
>JAUILM010000377.1 GCA_030432855.1 Bacteroidia bacterium | reverse complement strand
TATTAATTTTAGGATGGATTTTTGCATTTGAACAACAATTCACTTTAATAGTGACTTAATCTATTTACAACATCTGAACTGAATTTAGGATGATTAGAATTACAACTTTTCTGTTTATCACATTTTTTGCTTTGGGCACCGCCTTCGGCAATGGCATTGAGTTTTTTCATGGCACCTGGGATGAGGCCAAAGCCCTTGCTAAGCAGCAGGGACGAGTGATCTTTGTGGATGCATATACTACCTGGTGCGGACCTTGTAAACGCATGTCGGCTAATGTTTTTACCAAGGAGGAGGTGGGTCAGTTTTATAATGAAAACTTCGTCAATGTGAAACTGGACATGGAGAAGGGTGAAGGCAAAGACTTTCAAAAAAAATATCGGGTAACCGCCTTTCCCACTTTGTTGTTTCTGGATGGGAATGGCGAATTGGTACATCGTGTTGTCGGAGGAATGGATGTGAATAACTTCATGAAGTTGGGCCGATTTGTAGCGGACAAGGCACCTTCTGTGAGTAAAGAGCTAGAGGAGGCCTATGCTAATGGACAACGTGACCCTGAATTTATGGCGGAATACATCACGGTGATGTCTAAAGCAAAAAGGCCCGTCATCAAGATTGCAAATGATTATCTGCGAGATCAGAAAAATCTAAGTACAGATGAAAATCTGACCGTGATTTTTCATTCCGCTGTAGAAGCGGACTCCCGCATTTTCAATATGATGATTGATCACCGAAAGAAAATTGAAAAGCTTTTTGGCAAAGAGGCTTTTGAAGACAAGGTGGTGGAAGCTGCAAATGCGACGGTTCAGAAAGCAATAGAATATCGAAGTCCTGATCTCCTGGAAGAGGCGATTGATAAGGTAGACCGGTATGCATCAGACCACGTGAAGGAATTTGAAATGAATGCACGCATGAAATATCATATCGAATCGCGTGAATACGAAGCATACATTGATGTAGCTAAAAGCTATGTACGTCAGGGAACCGAACAAAAATTTGAGATCGTTTCTTTCATTTTTAAGGAAATGAGGCATGAGCCAATCCTCTTGAAGCAAGGTGCTGAATGGTCAGTTGAAACAGCGGAAGAAGAGGAAAATGAACAACATTGTTTTATTGCAGCACAGTTTATGTATCTGCAAAAGGATTATGAAAAATCCATGTCTCTGGCACAAAAGGCACTTGAATTTGCCAATGAAAGCAAGACTGGAGCGGCTCCTTATATAAAAAGACTCATAAATACACTGGAACAACAATTGAAAACATGAGAATTATCTTTCTTGCCATATCATTTTGCACTTATCTGGGATTCAATTCGCTGAATGCTCAGGACCTTGCCATCAACTTCATAAAAGAGGATTATGAGAAGGCACTGAAAGTGGCAGCAATTGAAGGCAAGATTGTTTTTGTGGACGCATATACCACCTGGTGCGGACCCTGCAAAATGATGGATGCGCAGGTATTTACCGATACCATTATCGGGGCATTTTACAACGAGCACTTCGTTAATTTGAAGCTCGATATGGAGTCCGGAGATGGGATTGCCCTGGCTAAGAAGCATAAGGTGGACGCATATCCATCCTTTCTATTCTTAGATAAGGAGGGGAATCTCTTACATCGAGGGTTAGGCTTTCAACCTGTTGAAAAATTTTTGGAATTAGGTAAAAAAGCGATCGATCCAGATTTTCAACTACATCGGCTAGCTGAGATCTATAAGAGTGGAGATCGTAGTTCTAATTTACTGAAGCGGTATGCACTTGCCTTACTACGAGCCGGTGAGAAAGAAGGAAAGGAAGTAGGCGCAGAGTATTTGGAGACCAAAGAAAACTGGACAGAAAAAGACGACCTGGAAATAGTCTTGTCAATAGTTGAGGAGTACCAGGACCCATACTATCAGGATGTAGTGAACCGCAAGCACCTGTATATACGAGATTTTGGACAGTCTGCGGTATATGGTAGACTGACACGGATCATTGAAGAATATCTTTACCGCGACATGGATAATCTGAATCTCGAGGAAGCCCGGGAAATTTATGACAATACGTTTCCCACTTCAAAGGCTGAACCCTTTTATGATTCCTTTGTGATTGACTATTATGATTCGAAGGGGGATATTGAAAAATACATCGAAGCGACCAAAAATTACGTAAAGAAGTATCCGACACTGTCCTGGAGTGCCCTCAATGGGTTAGCCTGGAACTTTTATGAACGGGTTGAGGATCCAAAGTCTCTGAAGAAGGCCGTGAAATGGACTAAAAAATCCATAAGCATAGAGAGCAATCATTACAACAACGATACGTTAGCCGCACTGTACTATAAGTTGGGAAAGAAAGGTCCTGCGACTAAATATGCAGAACGGGCTATTAAGCTGGCAAAAGATGCCGGAGCTGATTTTGCTGAAACGGAAAGTCTGCTTCAGGAAATCAATAAATTACCTTAACCCGACCAGGATTCACGATCCAGACTTCTGAGCTGGATCGCTTCGGCGAGATGCTCTACCTTGATGTCAGGACTGTCTGAAAGGTCCGCCGCCGTTCTGGCCACCTTTAATATGCGGTCATAAGCTCGTGCAGAGAGTTGAAGCCTCTCCATGGCGGTCTTTAGTAGAATCCTACCCGCCTTGTTTATCTGACATACTTCATGCACCATTCTACTTGACATTTGCGCATTACAATATACTTTGGAGGAGTCTTCGAACCGAGCCTTCTGAATTTCCCGGGCTTTCAGGACACGCTCAATGATCTCTGCACTACTTTCCTGAGGCCTGTCGATATCTGCCAGCATGTCGTAGGAAACGGGAGTCACTTCTACATGTAAGTCAATTCTGTCCAGTAGGGGACCACTTATTTTGTTTAAGTACCGCTTGATGACTCCAGGTGCACAGACACAATCTTTTTCCGGGTGATTATAGAACCCGCAGGGACATGGATTCATCGAAGCCACCAAAATGAAACTGGAAGGGTAGTCCACAGTGATCTTAGCTCGTGAAATGGTCACTTTTCGTTCTTCCAGGGGCTGACGCATCACTTCCAGAACAGTTCGTTTAAATTCGGGGAGTTCGTCCATAAAAAGGACTCCATTGTGTGCAAGCGAAATCTCTCCCGGACTTGGATGCGAACCTCCTCCCACCAGGGCTACATCGCTAATCGTGTGATGAGGAGCTCTAAACGGACGCGTGGTGACCAGTGAGGCCTCGTTGGGTAGAAGTCCTGCGACCGAGTGGATCTTTGTTGTTTCAAGAGCTTCTCTCAGATCTAATGGAGGCAATATGGTGGGTAACCTTCTGGCTAGCATCGTTTTTCCGGCACCCGGAGGACCGATTAAAATCACATTATGACCACCACCAGCAGCAAGGGTAAGTGCCCGCTTAATATTTTCCTGGCCTTTCACGTCCGAAAAATCGACCTCGTATTTATTGGAAGAGTAGGCAAATTCGTCTCGGGTATCCACCTGGACAGGCTCCAGTTTTCTTTCACCATTAAAAAACTCTACAGCCTCCAGTAAATTAGAGATACCATATACTTCGAGATCATTGACGATGGCCGCTTCTCGCGCATTTTGTCTGGGGAGAATCAGCCCTTTAAACTTCTCTTTTCGTGCCTGGATCGCAATGGGTAAAGCACCTTTGATTGGTCGCAACTGTCCATCAAGCGCTAGTTCTCCCATGATGGTATATTGCTCAAGATGCTCACCTGCCATTTGACCTGTACTACCCAGTACACCCAGCGCGATAGGTAGATCATATGCTGAGCCCTCTTTGCGGATGTCTGCTGGTGCCAGATTTACGACCATTTTTAGCCGCTTCATCTTATAGCCAATATTCTTAATAGCAGCCTCAATGCGCTGAAAACCTTCTTTGACAGCCACATCAGGAAGTCCGACAAGATGGTAGAAGTTTCCTTTTCCCGCGTGAACCGTGCCACCCGCGTTGACTTCTACAGCTATTCTACGGGCATCTACTCCATGTACGGCACTAGCATACGTTTTGACAAGCATGAATTACATCCAGGTTTGAGATATAACCTAAATATAGACAATTGACTTACATTGACAGGTAAAGTTGGAAAGGAGAGCTGCCTTTGATTTTGTCTTAGGGACAGGATGGAGCGTAGTCTCCTTTAAAGGTTCGAAAATATCGGGTGCCATCCAGATATAGTTCAGTGTCTTCATAGGTTAGCACATAGGATGTGCTGTTCCCATTATTAAAGTTGAGCACCAATTCCGGATGACCGTTGGATGATCTTCTAATATCCCAGGTCCCATTCCCTCGATTGGAAGATCCTGAAAGACCACTACTGACATCACTTCCAATACTTATGCTACTATTGCCATAGTATTTAAAGTATCCTTCTCCACAGAGATCTATTTCCTTACTGAAGCTATAGCCGCCACCTGTCATACCTGAAACACCAGAAGAAATGGAGGAATAGGATTCCATATAGGTCAGTTTTACATTTTGCATCCAGGCCTTCCATTCTTCAATGCTTTCTCCTTTAGATGCATTTTGTGAGGCAGTGTTTTGAGCTACTTTCGAAAACACGACATCACCCATTACCTCCTGAGCGAGTGACTGATATTGTGCACCAAAGTGTTCTGGAGTTGTGACGGCTACTATGGAAAGACCATTTCCATGTGGGTTTTGGACACCGATGATGAAAGCTTTTACCGGCTGTGATTCCATTGTCCCGGAAAACTCTCCACCTGCCCCATTTCCAAAAGTAGTGATGTCACTTGCAAGCTGTAGATTGGTACCATTCATATCTTGAATACCCGCCTTCAACTGATTTTCAATCTCACTTACCGTGTAAGGTTGGTCATGTGGAATCAAAAGTACCATCCCGGGTACAGTGTTAGACCCCATCAAATAGCCGATCTGTGTTTCCTGACCTACCCAACCATCTGGAATCGTGAAGGATAGGCCCAGGTTGTCATAGTTGACAGTGCCTGTAGCTTGTGCTTTGACCAAGGGAGTACTTAAAAGGAATAAAAAGAAGGTATATAAAAGTCTCATTTTTGTTTCATTCTAGGATTTCAAACTAACATTCAACATAAAGATGAACGATCACTGAAATTCCATAAATGAATTTATTGAAAAGTGAGGGGAGATGCCACTTATTTATCGTTGGATGGCAGCTTCTTTAGCAGCTTTCATCGGAATGCCGATACACTTCTTCTCCATGTAGTCCATCATCTTAGTGATGAGAGAATGTGTATCTGCATCAATACTCTCGAGATCTTTGCGGAATACCTCGGCAAATGCACGCTCCTTGATAGTCTTTATTTCAGTAGGAATAGTGCGGAAGGCCTTTTCAATCCGTCGTTCATAAATAAGATCTTCAAATGCTTCTAATGCATCCAGCAGTAGGGACTCCGCTTTTTGTACTTCTTTCTGTCGAAGTCTGATGTTGGAAGAAGCAAGTGTTTGTAGGGATGGGATATCTATATAGTTATCCCCGGCAACAGTGGCTATGCTGCTGTCAATGTCAGGAGGCATGCCTAAATCTACCCAGATCTTGGCACCAATTTGCCCATTGGTCAATTGTGTCGCGAGATCAAAGGTAACCGTAGGCTCGGTAGCACCAGTACAGGCAATCACAGCATCAAAATCTGAAGAGTGGTCTTCCAGATCTTTCAGGGTACCAACACTTCCTGACAATGAGGAAGCCAGAGCCTGAGCCTTTCTCAGTGTACGATTGTAGATGCTGAAATTCCTGAACCCCTTTTTTGTCAGGTGTTTTAATACTAGCTGAATGGTGGTCCCAGCGCCAACAATCAGAAACTTATTATGGGTATTAATCGACTTTTCGAGAAGGCGCTGAACGGCAAGTGATACGATGGAAACTGGTTTCTCACCAATTTTAGTAGTGGTGTATACCTTCTTTGCACTGCGAATGGTATGTTGAATGAGTAGTCTTATATTATCTGCCGTCAGGTTCCAACCGGATTGTAGTTCGTAGGCATCCTTGATTTGTTTCAGAATTTCTCGCTCACCCACAACCATCGAATGAATCGAAGAAGCCACCTGTAGGAAATACATGACCGCTTTGGACGCATTTAGAGACAAAATAGCCTCATAATCGGTAGCATCGGGAAAGAAACTGGTAACAATCCGT
>JAUILM010000376.1 GCA_030432855.1 Bacteroidia bacterium | reverse complement strand
GTCGTACTGGAGGTGGCCCGATATTTTGATATCAATGTGCAGGATCTTCTGCAGGTAAAGCTTGACGACTCTACCTCTTATCGAAAGTTTGAGATTACCGAGGTAGCTGATACCGAAATCAGTCCCAGCAAATTACAGCAGACCCATTCTCTGGAATTTGATCGATTTGCCGATCAAACTGTCAAAATCCGAAAGGTATTGGAAGGTTTCAGGGCATTCTACTCATTCAAGCGCGAGCAAATGAATGGAGTTTCCCCCGAAAAGCAATCCTTACGGTTTGACATTGACAATTTTATTCAACTTACAGATCATCTTCTAACCTATAATGAGTCAGTCCTGAAGGTCATTGGACGAAGTAAATAGACAATCTTTCCAAGATTTTCTACTCCCTTTCACTGTAAAATTTATCTCTCCTTAGTTTCGATTCCACTCTTTAGGTCTTCGATTGCCCTTCTTTCATAACTGTTTTATGTCTTCTTCATCGTGCTGCATTCTGCACCAGTCTCACTTTGATATAACGCATACTTGCGATTACAATTAAATTAACAGAGTGTGATAATAAAAAACACATTAGCGAGCAGTAGGTACCACAGTAATCACAATTTTCGCTTTTGAGTTTATTTTATACATATATAGCCTCCAATACGGTGAAATAATGAGCATTTTAAGCAGTTTGTGAGAGAAAATGTCAATATTTTACCCTTTTACTGTGAAAATATTTGACATTGTGGGCAATACTCTTTATATTGTGGTCGTATTTATTAGCAAACATTAAAAATCAAATCATGACAACGCTGCAATTTTCAAATTTGTTAGAAATGCACCACCAGGCTCTTCTCAACTTTGCAAAGAGATTGACACAAGACATGGTAGATGCTGAGGATTTGGTACAAGAAACTGCTCTTAAAGCATTCAAAGGTAGACACACATTCAGGACTGGCACAAGCTTTAAGAGTTGGGCCTTTACTATTCTCAAAAATACATTCATAAGCAAGTATCACCGTCGCAAGAGACGTGCGGTGGTAAGTAAACCAGTAGAAGACTTTTCTTTCGCCATGAAGTCCTCATCTGCTGTAAGGAATGATGGTATTTCACAATTGATGATGGAGAATATTGAAAAAGCTATAAGTGAATTGGGCGATACATGTGCTGTTCCATTCATGATGCACTTCGAAGGATATCAATATAACGAGATTGCTGACCATCTTGAGATTCCGATCGGAACCGTCAAGAGTCGGATCAACTATGCCCGGAAGAAGCTGAAGGAGAAGCTGACGCGAAGAGAAATAGCTTTAGCCTAACCGAACAATTGGCACCAATCCATAGTAAGATGGATAGAACAATTTTTAATTCACCGTCGACATTCGACAACTAAAAAATATAGAAAATGGAAGATCAGAAGCAAGAAAAGCAAGTGAGTTCGAGAAAGCCCTACATGTTCCTGGCGGGTGCAATTGTAGGTGGCGCTATTGCGCACTTCCTCAATACTCCTCAAGGTCGTAAGATGACCAGGGATATCGTTGATAAAAGTGTTTCACTATCGAACGAAGTGAAAGACTCAGCAGAGAGTTTTTATGCGAAGGCTAAAGACCAGGCGCAGACTACAGCAGACAAAGCTAAATCTGCCGTGGAGAGCCTTGCAGGAAAGGCAGCTGAAACAGGAAATTATATTACTGAGAAGTCCAGAACCTCAGCAGTGAACCATCTGGAATCCCTGGAATCAGGTATAGCTAATGCGAAAAGAAAACTAGCTAATGGTTCTGTTTCAGAAGCATAAGACTAAAGTTGCGAAATGGGAGAGAAGCTATTAGATCATATTGCTGAAGATATAGGAGAGAATTATGTCTATGTCAAAACCATTGTTGAAAACCGATTTAAACTCCTAAAATTAGACTTACTGGAATCAGTTAGTAAAATGGCAGGATATCTCCTGGTTTCAGCTCTAATAGCTTTCTTCTTTTCCATCTCCCTGATAGGTCTCATTGTGGCCTCTTCCTGGTATATTGGAACGTCTTATAATTCTCCAATTACAGGCATTATAATAGGCTTTGCTGCCCTAATCCCTATTGGCATACTCATCTTTGTAGGTAGACATTTCTTCTTCTACAGACCTATCGCTAAATTTCTACTGCAGAGATTTTCGGAAGATGAAGCAGAAAAATAAAAAACATTATGAACAAACTATTTTCGGCAAGGAGAGCACAGCTGGAGCAGGAAATACAAATGGCTGAACATTTATTGAGGAGGAATTTTTCAATGAAGGGTTCTAATCTCCGAACTTCTGAAGGTAGTTTTTCATACACCAACCTTCTAGATTATAACAATATCCTGCATTGGACAAAAACATTTTCCAGAGTGACCACTGTTGCAAAAATAATGCTCGCTCGGGATAATAATATCCGTCGATTTTTAGAGGGTGTAAATACGGCACTCAAGACCGGAAAAATGGTGGCACAAACTTTTGCTTAACCATGTTATTTTCTAACAATTAAAACTTTACTTTATACATGAATTATGTAGGTTTAAAGCCGACCAACATTGAGTCGGTAGTAGACGATTTAAATAGATTACTTTCAAATTATCATATATACTATCAGAATCTGAGAAATTATCATTGGAACGTAACGGGTCCTAATTTCTTTGATTTACACGAGAAATTCGAAGAGCTGTACAATGATGCCAAAGTGAGTATAGATGAAATAGCTGAGCGAATTCTCACGCTTCGGGAATCACCGACATCGACTCTGTCTGAGTATCTTGAGATGTCAGACATCGATGAGAAATCCACGAAGGATCCTCATAAGATGGTAGAATTTGTATTGGAAGATCACAAGATGCTGATTGAGAACATGCGAAGTGTAATTGAGCGTGCGGGTAAGGCATCTGATGAAGGAACCATTGATCTGATCGCAGGATTTTTGGCAACGCTTGAAAAGAAAAGCTGGATGCTGGATGCATGGCATAGCCGAGTTTATGCATAATATCCTTAAGAAATCATGCCCCATTGAATTTGCTATCCCGGAAGGGATAGCATTTTTTTTATATTTTAATGAAGGGACGGGAAAGGATTTTTCCATCTTTTTCCACCACCATAAAGTAAGTACCGGCAGACAGGTTGCTCACAGATATTTCCTGGATCCATTCTGCACTTGACCCTCCACGTTTCCATTGCATGATTGTACCTGAAGTAGATATAATTTTTAAAGAAATCTGAGAGGGAGTTGGATCTTTAATGGATATGCGAAGTACATCCTCCACAGGATTGCCAAGGATATTCACAATAAACTCAGGATCATTTATTAAATGAGTATTGACCGTGCCATCTCCAATGGTGAAATCATCGATGCTCCAGCCCCATCCTTCTACAAATGGATCACTGATTAATCTAAATCGTAGAAATACTTGATCTCCAACATCATAAAAGTCATTTAAATCAAAGACTCGATTAATCTTTAGATTTTCCGTAGCATCATTTTCATCTTCATTGTAGGCATCAAGCCAGGTACTATTGGCTCTTGAATCGTAGGCGGTAATGGTATCCCAGGTGAGTCCTCGATCCTTAGTGGCCTCTATGATGCAAAAGTCAAAGTAATTTATTGAAGGGAAAGAAAATGTTTCTCCTGGCTCGACTAACACTATTTCATCAAACGATACAGTTGTACCCTGAGACAAGATGTCGATGGGCTTTTGAAATATGGTGGTGTATTCCGAAAGTCCGCTGTATGGATGCAGTGTTTGTAGTGCTGCGTTATCAAATCCATCAGCTGTAACGATTTCCCAATCAAGTCGGGCAAAGTCCCGATTGGATCCATCAAAATCATTGAAATAATCAGAAGTAGCATCCTCATCGACAGAAAATGTAAATAAGGTACTTTCATCTACCAAACTATCACCATTTTGATAGGCTATCATTTCGATGGTGACCTCTATGATTTCCTCCTCTGGTAGCGGGGCAAGAAGCATTTCAAAGTCCTCTGACAGTGGTTCGAGATTTGATGTGATGGCAAGCTCATGTGTGAATTTTTCTCCTTCCACTTCATAGGTAAGTCTGACAATTGATGAATCACTGGCACTTCGCAGGGTATACTTTCCAAAGACCTGTCCTCCGAAAGCGTATTCATCCGCTTCAATTCTGGGTTGGGCAAAGGGCAACACTTTCGGTTCGTAACCATCCAATTCTGGAAGTGAAACCGTCCAGATACCACGTCCGTGTGTGGCTAGTACCACTTCATCATTCACAATACGCATATCCCAGATAGCGGCAGGTGGTAAGCCATTATCTGCATATTGCCAGCTTTCTCCGGCATCTCTGCTTTCGAAGAGACCAATTTCAGTACCGGCCCAAAGTATGTTTGTATCATAGGGCATGACAATAAAACTATAAGTAGCCACATCCGGAAATCCGTTGCTGCTCATGTTGTTTCTGAGCGAAAACTGTGTCAAATCTTCGAAAGTCTGCCCTAAATCTCGACTACGGATAACCTTAGGACCTTTGGCCTGGGAAAAAAGAAAATACACAGTACTGTCTTCTAGTGGATGTGTGGTTAAATTCGTAATAAGACCCGGTGCCAACCCACTAAGCGATCCGCTAATCTCTCTAAATGTCTTTCCTCCATTGGTAGATACTGTCATACCTGATCCTCCTTTAGAAAGTCCTGATCCTGTCCAAACGATGTTGGGATTGGCAAGAGAAATTCGGATCGGTACCCCACTGCCTTCGAATGTCCACCCGGATGGCATCGTGATGATCTCCCAATCATCTCCGAAATTAATAGATCGTGCTACACCCGTGCTGGTAACTGCAAAGATCAGATCCGGATCCTGCTTTGAGCTGGCGATGCGAGATAAAAACGGTCCCTGACCAGGTGGACTGATATTGCGCCAGGAACTACCTCCATTGTCACTACGGAATATGTTATTAAACTGACTGGTTTCAATGATCCAATCATTGTTCCAGTAGTGCCACGCGGCCTCAAATCCATCGCCACTAGGTGCAGACCTCCATATGGAGCTTTCATTGGGGTTGGATCCTGACACCCAGCTACCATTGTCCTGTGTGCCGGCTACATATCGATTCTGTCCATTCGCCTTATCAACCCCGTAAAACTGCGCAGTATTATACCCTGTCGAAGACTGGTAGGTGATGAATGTAGAACAAGATCCATCGAGACACTCAATACTGGATCCATCTCCCGTCTGGATAAAAGTAGCCCCAGCATCCCGGGATATGGCCACGCCTCCGTCATTAGCATTGAAGAAGAGGAAATTTTCCTCATCTTCCGGGTCTGGTATCAGCACTATATTGTGATGATCTACGTGGACCCCCTTGGTCCGGGCTTCGGGGTAGTTTGCCCGATATGTGGCATAACCATCTGTCACGGGTACCATACTTGCAATAAAGTCTTCACCCGTACTATCCACTCCTTCGATGGTGATCTGTAGAATGGGACCTGCACCACCCACGTAAACTATATTACTATCGTATGGATGGACAGCTATTGTATTATTAAACCATCCCTGACCACTGTATACATTACCAAAATCATTATCATCATCTTTCGGCACCACATCCATCCAGGTCTCACCTCCGTCAGGTGAACAAACCAGACCAAAAGCCCCTGTTGTAGAGCCTTGTCCTGAATAATAGAGGTAGTCAGGATTGGAGGGTGATACGGCCATCTCCATCCGGTTGTACTTATTGGTCAGATGTACATACTTCCAGGTTTGACCCGTATCTGTACTTTTTAGAATTCCTTTATTGAAGGCGGTCCCGTATAAAGTGCTGAAATCATTCGGATCGGCTACTAACTGCTGGACAGCATCCGAATTGGGAAATGTAGAAGTGAAAGTTTCACCACCATCATTGCTATAGAAAATGTCAGAATGTAAATCTCCTGCCGGCAATCTAGGGTTACTTAAGACACTAAAGAGAAGCTCATTTTCATTATCAGGATTTACAATTATTCGATAGATCGCTGCAATAGAATCGGTATTGATGGTTGCTGCCAGCTGAGTCCAGGTCTCTCCCTTATCTGTACTCTTCCAGAGTCCACTACCCAGTATATTTCGGGCCGTTCCAAATCCTTCACCAGTACCTATATATAGCACATTTG
>JAUILM010000375.1 GCA_030432855.1 Bacteroidia bacterium | reverse complement strand
CATCTTTTTAGAGAATATTTCTGTTGATACTTGTGAATATCAGATTACTCCAAATAATGAAACTGAACAACCTCGAAAAGTCCCTGCAAAAGCTAGTGGATGCCCTGGTAGAACTTGAACCCCAGGCTGACAAAATAAGTGCGAAGGTGCACGAGTCTAATCGATTGAGTGCAAAGAACTTATTGCGATACCTAACCTTACGTACATTTGATCTTCGGAAGATCCATGACTCACTGTCCGAGTTGGGAATATCATCGCTACGTAGTTCAGAAGCCTACGTATACCACAACACCTTTTCAGCTCTACAGCTGGTTCGTCTACTTTCGGGTAAAAAGGCCCAGGACGAGCATAAAATCGAATCCATTGGTTATCGTAGATCGAAAAAGCTTTTAAAGAAAAATGCCAACACCCTGTTTAACCGGGTAAAGAGGGGAAGTAATACGGAGATCATGGTGACACTTCCTACAGAAGCTGCGTCTGATCCTGACTTGATTCCTAATCTAATGAAATCTGGTATGGAAGTGGCTCGCATAAATTTGAGCCACGATGGAGAAGACATCTGGCGGGCCATGGTGGAAAAAGTCAAAACTGCCAGTAAGTCATTAAAAATTCCCTGTAAGATTTACATGGATCTTCCCGGCCCGAAAATCAGAACTGGGTCCATCAATATAGAGCAACGGGATGCAGAGGGGAATAGCAAGCAAACGACCTTTATCCGACTGAATGTGGGTGATCATTTGATTCTGAGTAAGAAGGATGTTCCGGCAGAACCTGTAATACGTGGAGATAAGAATGAGCTACTGAGTCCTGCTAAGATTGCCATTACCCTGCCTCCTGTCCTGGATCAGGTAAAGGTCGGTGATCGAATTCTCTTCGATGATGGTAAAATCGCAAGCCAGGTGATCCGGGTGGAAGAGGAAGAAACACATGTGGTCATTAAACGCACTCCCAAAGAGCGTGTGAAACTAAAGCCGGAAAAGGGTGTAAATCTACCGGATACCACGTTGAAGATTCATTCTTTGACGGATTTGGATAGGGAGTTGATAAAATTTGCTGTGCAACATGCAGATATGATTGGCTATTCTTTTGTGAAGACTCCTGATGATGTCAAGGAACTACATGAAGAACTGGATAAGTATGATGCCAAAGAGATGGGAGTCATTCTAAAGATTGAGAACAAAGATGCAGTAGAAAACCTGCCATTGATGCTGATTGAAGCCATGAAAAGACCCAAAGTAGGTGTGATGATTGCCCGGGGAGATCTTGCGGTCGAGATTGGTTTTGAGCGGATAGCAGAGATTCAGGATCAAATCATGTGGATATGTGAGGCAGCGCATACTCCGGTTATTTGGGCCACCCAGGTATTTGAAACAATGGCAAAAAAGGGGAATGCGACGAAAGCGGAAGTGACGGATGCCGCATCGAGTGCCAGAGCAGAATGTGTTATGCTGAACAAAGGCCCTTATGTAGTACAGACTGTCAAGATGCTCAAGGCGATTCTAATCAAGATGCAGGCCCACTATTCCAAGAAGAAGTCAAAAATGCGATCACTGGCTATAGCTGAGCGGGCGATGTCTATACTTGGAATGGAGTAGGAAGATTTATCAGACTTGATCCCTAGTATTTCGTTTACACTGGATAAGAGTGACCATTATATTTCATAAAGCCCTCATATATTCTTATTATTGAGGTACCTTTAAGACCTGAAAAAACCAATACTATGACGTCACATTTACCAGCGTTTCACATGAAATCTATTCGGTCTTTTTTTCTTCTTATGGGAGCTCTCATTTCTTATTCATGGGGGCTGGCTCAGCCTACCTTTTCACAGGTGTTCTCACCCTCCACCATTGGTCCTGGTGGTTCATCTTACTTGATCTACACGATTTCCAATGGTAGTGGAACCCCCATCACGGACCTGGCATTTACAAATACCCTGCCTGCAGGAGTTACTATCAGTGATCCGGCCCTGGCGACTACCGATTGTACCAGTGCCACTTTATCAGCGCCGGAAGGAGGTGGCACCATTACCTTTTCAGATGGCGCCCTCGGTGCCTTCTCCTCATGTACGGTGCAAGTGGCTGTGACAAGTAGTACACCTGCTACACATATGAATGTTTCAGGCGATTTGACTTCCAGTGCGGGAAATAGTGGGCCATCAGCAGATGATTTGACGGTTGATGCCGGCCGGCCGGCTGTATCTCTGTCAGTATCTCCGGGCTCGATTGTGGAAGGCGGTCGATCAACTCTAACCGTACTGATTGATAACAGCCTTAATACAGCCAATGCATTTAATATTTCGACAGGTGTGACCTTACCTTCCTCTGTTGAATTTGCCACACCTGATTTCCAAATCAATGACTGTATTGGAACTCTGAATGTCGGGGCAAATTCAATAAATCTCTTTAGTGGATTCTTAATGCCTGGATCAACATGTTCCTTTTCAATTGATATAACGAGCTCCATGCCTGGATCATACGGTCTTGAAACGTCTGAATTGCAGAGTAGTAGTGGTACAGGTGGATTTGGTGTGGCTGCACTGGAGGTAACTAACACCAACTTCAAGAAGACTTTTCTCGATGACCCGGTTCCTCCAGGAGGGACTGTTGATTTGCAATTTGAAATTACAAATGTAGATCGTGATTTTATGGCAACAAACGTTTCCTTTACGGACGATCTTGATGCTGTGGTGTCGGGTTTAGTGGCAATTGGACTACCCACGTCAGCTTGTGGTGGCACTTTAACAGGTACCTCCACACTTAGCTTGACCGGTGGATCTATTCCTTCTGGTGAAACCTGCACTTTTACAGTAACTCTACAAGTACCAGCGGGTGCAACACCCGGACAATATCCCAACGCAACCAGCAACTTATCTTATGATTTGAATGGTAGTCCTAACTCTGATCCTCCAGCTCAGGACGATCTCTTTATACAAAATGCACCAGTATTGACAAAGACGTTTGTACAGGATGTTGTAAAACCCGGAGATCCTTTGACCATGGAGTTTACCATTACTAATCCCGATGCTACAAATGCCCTGACAGACATCACATTTACAGACAATTTATCGCAAATCATACCTTCAACAGTTTCCATGTTACCAGCAGCTGGCAGCTGTGGGTCAGGGTCCATTTTTACTGTTGTCCCTAGTGGAGGAGATGATCTCTTTACTGTTCTAGGAGCTAACCTTCCAGCAAATGGATCATGTACTTTTCAGGTGGATTTTGTAATTCCAGATGATGCACCTATGGTGACCTTGACGAATACCACCAGCTCGATCACGGGCACTAATCAGGGCGAGATGGTGACTGGAGCACCAGCTACCGACTCGTACTCAATCGTCACTGCGCCCGATCTCAACAAGGCATTTTCTGTAGAACAGGCGACGGGTGGAACAACTGTAGATCTGACATTCGATCTTACACTAAGTGAGAATGCGCCGACCGATGCAACAAACATATCATTTACTGATGACCTTAGTACATTTTTGACCGGAGCAACCTTTGGGACAGTGTCTTCTAATACCTGCGGAGGGAATCCCATGATTTCAGGGGGCAATTTACTCAACTTTTCAGGAGCCACATTGTCTGCAGGAGAAAGTTGCCAAATCATAATAGAGGTCAATATTCCTTCTGGTGCTGCACCAGGTTCTTATGATAACACTACTTCGGAGATATCTGCCACTGTGGACGGCCTCCCCACTACGAATACAGTAGCTACTGATGATTTAGTGATCACACCCATACTATTTACAAAAACATTTACCGATGATCCGGTAGAGCCCGGGGATCAGGTCACACTGGAGTTCACTATCGACAATCAGGGTATGTCGGATGCGACAGGATTGTTTTTTACAGATAATCTTACCGGTGCACTGTCTGGACTGGCAGCAACAGGTCTACCTTTGAATGACGTTTGTGGTACAGGTTCCCAGGTATCGGGAACAACCACCTTGATATTTACCGGTGGAAATTTAACAGCAGGAAGCAGCTGTACTTTTAGTGTCACTCTCCAGGTGCCAGCAGGTGCTAGCCCAGGTAATTATCAAAACATTACATCAAATCTATCAGGGACGTATGCTGGCAGTGCCTTTACTGGTGGTGTGGCCATGGATGTGCTTGCTGTACAGGAAAGTGAGTTACGGTTAGAAAAATCCTTTTCTTCCAATTCTGTGGTAGCCGGAGGAAGCTTCCAGCTCACATTCGATCTGAGTTACCTGGGCGGTGTGCCTGCCACAAATATCTCATTTACTGATGACCTGGGATCCATTATTTCAGGAATGACAGCCACGTCCATAGTGAGCAATACCTGTAGTGTAACGCCCACATTGGGATCCACGATTTCTTTTACAGGAGAAACATTGACTGATCAGGGTGCTTGTTCATTCACCGTGAATGTCGATGTGCCAGTAGCTGCGATGTCGGGTGACTATACAAATACCACCAGTGCGGTCACTGCGGACGGAGGCATTATGGGAGATCCTGCCACCGCTGATTTTTCTGTTTCTGAAAACCAGCGTCCTGATCCGGTAGCAGATGCCGGACCTGATCAGATGATTGGTTGCCATCCTGTAGCGGGTGCCATGGTGATGCTGGACGGTAGTGCTTCTACCCATGTTGCCAATCTTTCGTATGAATGGACAGAAGGAGGAATGATTATTGCCAATGGCGCCACACCAACGGTTACCTTATCTACCGGAATGCATGAAATTATACTGCGGGTCTATGATGATCTGGGTGTGGATGACACCGATACAGTGAATATCGAGATAGCAAACATTGTGGATACCAATAATGATATGATGTGTGATCCGGTAGCGAATGCCGGCCCTGATCAGGTCATTGGCTGTCATCCGGTTGCCGGAGCCATGGTTATGTTAGATGGTTCAGGATCCACAAGTGAAAATCCGCCCTTATCCTACTCCTGGTCCATGAATGGGATGGAGTTTTCTACCATAGAAAGTCCGTCCATAACCCTACCCACCGGAGTACATATCATCACGCTGACTGTATCCGACGTGGGAGGTACTTCTATGGATCAGGTCATGATCACTGTACAAGACATTGTGGATACGGATGGCGATGGCATGTGCGATCCAGTGGCTGATGCAGGTCCCGACCAAACATTTGATTGTATAGATCTGAATGGCAACGAAGTGATGCTGGATGGTTCGGGTAGTATTTCGGACAATCCACCTACTACCTATTCGTGGCAACTAAATGGGATGGAGATTGCCAATACAGAAACTGCTACGGTCATTCTGGGTGATGGTATGCATGAGATCATTCTGCTGGTCACTGATGCAGGAGGATCAGATATGGATACAGTTAATGTGACTATTGAAAATACCGGTGGCAGCGACGCTGATGGTGATGGTGTTTGTGACCTGTTTGATAACTGTGAATTATATAATCCTGACCAGGCGGATTCAGATTGCGATGGGGTTGGTGACGTGTGTGATGTATGTCCGGGCGGAGATGATACCGTCGATAATAATGGTGATAATCTGCCCGATTGTGCCTATCCTCCGGCGTTTAATGATATTATACCTGAATGGAAAATTAGAACCCGGGTGCTAATTTGTCATTTTCAAAACGGAAAAGGCACTACCCAGGCGATTAGACCCTCCTTCCTGAATCTATATATAAATAGTGGTGACTTCCTCGGTCCATGTGGTAATGCAAATTGTGCAGAGTTATCCGTAAGAAATCAAACACTGGGTATTTATCCCGTTCCATTTGAAGATGTACTTAATGTGTCTTTTGAAACGAAGCAGGGTGGTGAGGTCCGAATCGCATTGATGGATGCCCTGGGTCGCCTGGTCGCCGAAGAAGAAGAAATTCAAGTACAGCATGCAGGTATAGTGCAGCATCAGATTTCCACATCAACGATACCTGCTGGTACTTACATCCTACAAGTAACATTACCTACGGGTGAAAGAATGACTGAAACACTGATAGGTGTGAAATAGAACTATTCTCAATTCTCTCATAAAGAATTTGGGGACGGGATTTTCAAAAAGTCCCGTCCCCTTTTTAATATTAATGGTCATGATCGTCTCCATGACTGTGGTCATGGCCGTCATGATCGTGGCCGTCCTGATCAAGGTCTGCATTTGCCACATAATC